>JASLFY010000209.1 GCA_030150425.1 Yimella sp.
ACTGCTGAGACGCAGGTATGTCTCCCCCACCGGTCGAGGCCGTCGGACGTGCAGACGTCACGGATGCTCGATCGGTTCAACGAGCGTAGCGGTGGGGATGTTCCCCGGTGCCCGGTTCGATCCGGTCCGGGGTAATTCGGCAGCCACCCCGGGCGGCGACTAGATTTGCCGGTCATGAGCACCATGCGTCCCGGAACCTGGACCTACGCCGAGGAGTTCGTGCCCGAGGCGGAGGTGATCGAGCAGGCACGCCACCGCGGCACCGAACTCGGCTGCACGCCGGTCGGCACCGGCACCGGCGCGGCCCTGCGGATGCTGGCCGCGACGCTCGGCGCCCGCTCGGTCATCGAGGTCGGCACCGGCGCCGGGGTGAGCGGACTGTGGCTGCTGTCCGGGATGCCGGCCGACGGCATCCTCACCACCATCGACATCTCCTCCGAACACCAGCACGCCGCGAAGCAGGCGTTCGCCGCGGCCGGCTACCCGCCCCAGCGCACCCGCACCATCGTCGGCAGCGCACTGTCGGTGCTGCCGCGGATGACCGACGGCGGCTACGACCTGGTGCTGATCGACGGCGACAAGCCCGAGTACCCCGGCTACGTCGAGCAGGCCGTACGACTGCTGCGCCCGGGCGGCGCGATGGTCATCGACAACATGCTGTGGCACGACCAGGTGGCCGACCCGGCCGCCCGCGACGACGTCACCCGTACGCTGCGCGACCTGGGCAAGCAGTTGCGTGACGACGACCGCCTGATGACCAACCTCCTGCCGGTCGGCGACGGACTGATGGTCTGCGTCAAGCGCTGACCACCCCGAACACGTCGAAGGGCCCCGCACGGTCGTGCGGGGCCCTTCGATGTTCGTGGGACGGGTCAGCCGAGGCAGCCCTTGATCGCGTCGCCCAGTGCCTGCGCTTCCTCGGCGTTCATCTCGACGACGAGTCGGCCGCCGCCCTCGAGCGGCATGCGCAGCAGGATGCTGCGGCCTTCCTTGGTCACTTCGAGCGGGCCGTCGCCAGTCCTGGGCTTCATCGCCGCCATGGGTGCTTCCCCTTCCGCTGCGTGGTGTTCGTGTGGTGCGCACCAGTTGTCCACGCAGGTCGTCGATCGCCGGGTTCCCGGCGGATGCGCGCCTTGATCATCTCCATTATCCCTGACCCGGGCCGCCGTCGGAACCATGGGCTCCGACAAGATGTGTGCGAATTCTGCTCCGGCGCAGCATTGCCGGGGTTCTCGCATGGCACGATGACGCCCATGCTCGCCCGGTCCGCCGTCTTCGACATCTACGGCGACCACCTGTTGCCGCGGGACGGTTGGGCGCCCATCGCCACCCTCGTCCAACTCAACACGACACTCGACGTCGCCGCCGCGGCGACGCGTACGGCGGTGTCCCGGATGGTGCGCGAAGGCTGGCTCAGCGCCGCGGAGAAGGACGGCGTACGCGGTTACGCGGCGACGCCGCGCGCCCGCCACCGCCTCGGTTCGGCCGGGCAGCGCATCTACGCCGAACCCGAGCCGTGGGACGGCAACTGGCACGTCGTGGTCGTCGACCACAGCACCGACCGGTCCGTCCGCGCCCGGACGAAGGCGTCGATGCAGTACCTCGGCTACGCCGCGCTCGCGGTCGACACCTGGGTCGCCGCGCGGCGCAGTGACGACCTGACCGAGACGATCGGGACCCGGCACCGCGAGTTCGAGGCGAGTTTCGGTGGCGACGCCCGCTCCCTCGCGGCAGACCTGTGGGACCTGCCCACCCTCGCGCTGGAACACCAGCGCTACCTCGCGTGGCTGGCCGACGTGACCGCGGACCTGCCGGCCGCGCCGAGCGACCGGGAGGCGTACGCCATCCGCGCGCGTGTCGTGCACGAGTGGCGCAAGTTCCTGTTCACCGACCCCGGACTGCCCGCGGCGGTCCTGCCGGCGGACTGGCCCGGGCAGGCCTCCGCGGCCCGCTTCCGCTCGGTGGCCGCCGAGTTGCGGGCGGGCGCCGAGGCGTACGTTGACCGCAGTATTCGCAGTTGCATCGGCAGCGCCAAGGAGATCCGACCCGCATGAGCACCGAACCCACCACGCCCGAGACGGCCCCCGAGTCCGTCGTCGTCGAACGCGACGGCGCCGTCGCGACCGTACGCATCGACCGACCGGACGCGATGTGCGCGCTGGACGTGCCGACCAAGGTGGCGCTGCTGGCCGCGCTGCGCAAGGTCGCCGAGGACGAGACGGTCCGCTGTGTCGTCCTGACCGGCACAGGCAAGGCGTTCTGCGTCGGCCAGGACCTGAAGGAGCACGTTGTCGGGCTCGAGCGCGGGGACAACCTCTCCGGCACGGTCACCGACCACTACAACCCGATCGTCGAACTGCTCGCGACGATGAACAAGCCGGTCGTCGCCGCGGTCAACGGCGTCGCGGCGGGCGCCGGCGCGTCGTTCGCGTTCGCCTGCGACTTCCGCCTGCTGCACGAATCGGCCGGGTTCAACACCGCCTTCACCGGCATCGCGTTGTCCTGCGACTCGGGTGCCTCGTGGAACCTGCCCCGCCTGGTCGGACCGGCCAAGGCGAAGGAACTGCTGTTCATGCCGCGTACGGTCAAGGCGGCCGAGGCGCAGCAACTCGGCCTGGCCACAACGGTGTTCGCCGACGCCGACTACGCCGCGGGGGTCGCGGAGTTCGCCGCCCGACTGGCCGCCGGTCCGACGATCGCGTACGGCTCGGTGCGCCGCGCGATCGCCTTCTCCGCAACCAATTCGTTGGCCGATTCGTTGGCCAACGAGGGTAGGTTGATGACCGTGACCGGCAGCACCGACGACCACCGCACGGCGGTCTCGGCGTTCTTGGCCAAGGAGCAACCGGTCTTCGAGGGGCGCTGAGCCACAACAACATCCGGGGAGGGGCGGGATGAACACGCAGGCGTTGTTCTGGATCGTGATCGGGCTGGCACTGATCGCGACCGAGGTGCTCGGCGGCGAGTTCGTGATGCTGATGCTCGGCGTCGGCGCGCTCAGCGCCGGTGGTGCCGCCGCGGCCGGAGCCGCGCCCTGGTTGTCCGCGATCGTCTTCGCCCTCGTGTCCCTGGTGCTGCTGCTCGGCGTACGACCGCCGCTGAAGCGCCACTACCTCACCGGAACCGTCGAGCCGATGAACACCGACGCCCTGCTCGGTTCCGGCGCCGAGGTCGTCGAGACGGTCGACGGCGACGGCGGACGCATCAAGATCGGCGGCGAGCTGTGGTCCGCGCGCTCCGCCGATCCCGTCATGACCTACGACGTCGGCAGCAAGGTCGTCGTCCAAGAGATCGACGGCGCGATCGCCGTCGTAGAGCCAGCGAACTGAACGGAAGATCCAGATGGAACCCCTGCTCATCATCGCGGCGGTCATCGCCCTGCTCGCGGTGGTCATCGTCATCAAGTCGGTCGCGCTGATCCCCCAGGCTGAAGCCGCCGTGGTCGAGCGCCTGGGCCGCTACACCAAGACCGTGTCGGGACAGCTGCTGTTCCTGATGCCGTTCGTCGACCGGATCCGCGCCCGCGTCGACCTGCGCGAGCGCGTCGTCAGCTTCCCGCCGCAGCCGGTGATCACCGAGGACAACCTGACGGTGAACATCGACACGGTCGTCTACTTCCAGGTCACCGAGCCGCGCGCCGCGGTCTACGAGATCAACAACTACATCGTCGGTGTCGAACAGCTGGCGACCACGACACTGCGCAACGTCGTCGGTGGCATGACGCTGGAGGACACGCTGACCAGCCGCGAGGTGATCAACACCCAGCTGCGCGGCGTGCTCGACGAGGCCACCACCCGGTGGGGGCTGCGCGTCAGCCGCGTCGAGCTGAAGTCGATCCTGCCGCCCCCGTCGATCCAGGAGTCGATGGAGAAGCAGATGAAGGCCGACCGTGAGAAGCGGGCGACCATCCTGGCCGCGGAGGCCCACCGGGAGTCGGCGATCAAGTCGGCCGAGGGTGACAAGCAGAGCCAGATCCTCGCCGCGGAGGGTGCCAAGCAGGCCGCGATCCTGTCCGCGGAAGGTGACCGCCAGTCCCGCATCCTGCGGGCCGAGGGTGACCGCGCCGCGAAGTACCTGCGCGCCCAGGGTGACGCGAAGTCGATCGAGAAGACGTTCGCCGCGATCCGGGCGAGCAAGCCGACGCCGGAACTGCTCGCGTACGAATACCTGCGGCAGCTGCCGAAGATGGCCGAGGGCGAGGCGTCCAAGGTCTGGGTCGTCCCGAGCGACTTCGGTTCGGCGTTGCAGGGCTTCGCGCGCTCGTTCGGCAGCCAGGGCGACGACGGCACTTTCCGTTACGAGATGCCGACCTACGACGACGTGCCGAAGGTCGACGAGGAGGAGGTCGCCGAGTGGTTCGACCTGTCCCGTGACCCCGCGGTCGCGCAGGCGGTCGCCGAGGCCGAGGCGGTCGCCCGCCAGTCCACCGAGACCGAGTACGAGAAGGCGGCCCGTGAGGCTCGCCCGAGCGGCCGCGGCATCAACCGCGACACCCACGACCAGCCCGCTCCGACCGTCCCCGGTCAGCCGCACGAGCCGCGGGAGCTGCCGGCCCCGGCCGAGCCGCCGACCAGCGGTTTCCCGCTGCCGGACCAGCAGGGTCAGGGCGTTCAGCTGCCGAAGCCGCCGCAGCAGTAGTCACTGAACAAGAGGTGCGGGCCCGGACGATCGTCCGGGCCCGCACCTTCTGCGTTGCAGAGCGCTCGTCAGATCGGGAAGTCCGACGGCGGGTGGATGAGCAGCAGTTCGGCGCACCACCACCACTGCCAGGCCAGGCAGAGCACCACCCAGACGGCCGTACGAGCGCCGACCAGCACCCGCTTCTCCGGCCGCCGCCACCCGGCGCCGATGACGACGACCGCCACCGGGAAGGCGAACAGCAGGTAGCGGTAGACGCTGGTCCACACGTCGAGGACGGCCAGCAGGTAGAAGCCGTACGCCAGGCACCACGCGCGCATCGGGGCGCCGAGGGCGTCGGCCCAGGGTCCGGCGAAGAGCACGGCGTAGCCGACGACGAAGAAGATCAGCAGCGGCAGGCCGGCGGCGCCGAAGAGCAGGTGGAAGTTGTCGATCCACGGCTTGAACGGCACGACCTCGCCGGTCCCCCGCCACGACGCCATGGTGTCGGTGTACGCGTTGCGTTCGCCGGTGATGGCCCAGCCGATCGCCGGCCAGATCCCGGCCGACGCACCGGTCGCGAGCAGCATGATGCCCAGTTGGCCGTACTCCCACCGGTCGATCGGCCGTTCCCGACGCTCCCGCCAGCGCATCACGCACGCGACGAGGGCAACGACGCCGAGCGGCACGGCGACCGGTCGGGCCAGGCCGAGGGCGATCGCGATGAGCCCGGCCCACTCCCAGTAGCCGCGGTCCACCGCGAGCAGGAAGGCCAGCAGCAGCGCGAGCGCCAGCGACTCGGTGTACGCCATCTGGAACACCGGGCTCGGCGGTGCGGCGAACAGCACGGCGGTCGCGGCCCAGGCAGCGTACGCCCCGATCCGGGGCCGCAGCAGGACCGCCATCAGCACCGCGGCGAGCGCGCCGCAGGCGAGGGCGAACAACGAGCCGACGACCGCGAAGGAGCCACCGGTGACCGTCATCAGCAGTCGGGTGACCATCGGGAACAGCGGGTAGAACGCCCACGGGTTCTGTTGCACGACGCCCTGGTCGTTGCGCGGCAACTCGGTCGGATAACCGTCGGTCGCGATCTTGCGGTACCAGTCACCGTCCCAGGTGCGGACCACGTCCCAGTACGACGTCGAGTGGCCGTTGGCCGGACCGCCGGGCACCCCCGCGGGGTCCTGATGGGCGGCGACGACCTCGATCAGGATCGCGCTGAAGACACGCAGGACGGCGTACGTCGCCAGGACGACGAGGACGAGTCTGCGATTCAGGAGGTCGGTCCACCGACCGCGCAAGGGTCGGTCGGAACTCATCCCTGCTGGCCGAGGTCGCCGGCTCGCAGCCGGGCGATCTCGGCGTCACGCTCGGCGAGTTCGTCGCGCAGGCGGTCGAGCACGTCGTCTACCTGCCCCATCCGGTAGCCGCGCATCGTCTGGTCGAACCGCAACGCCCCGACCTCGTCGGGGCCGATCGGTCCGGCCGGCAGCGGCTCGAACGGGGTGGTGTGGACGGCGTCGTCGAGGTGTCCGCTGAAGCGCCCGGCCACCGCGGCGACGGCCAGCCCGGCCACGGCGACCAGGAGAACGATGAGTACGACGATCACCGGGACAGACTAACCGGACGGCCGATCAGGACTGCTCGCCCCCGGCAGCGCGCTGCCGATCGGCGTCGATGATCAGCTGGACGGCTTCGGCCGGTTCGTCGACGACGTGCAGCCGGTCGACGTCCTCGGGGTTGATCATCCCCTCGCTGAGCAGCGTGTTCCGGGCGAAGTCGACCAGCGGCTGCCAGAAGTCGCGACCGAGCAGGATCAGCGGGAAGCTGGTGATCTTCTGGGTCTGGGCGAGGGTGACCGCCTCGAACAGTTCGTCGAGTGTGCCGAAGCCGCCGGGCAGCACGACGTAGCCCTGGGAGTACTTCACGAACATCGTCTTGCGGACGAAGAAGTAGCGGAAGTTGACGCCGAGGTCGACGTGGGCGTTCAGCCCGGTCTCGAACGGCAGCTCGATGCCGAGGCCGACGCTCACGCCGTCGGCCTGCTTCGCGCCGAGGTTGGCCGCCTCCATCGCGCCCGGGCCACCGCCGGTGATGACGGCGTAGCCGGCCTCGGCGAGCAGCCGACCCACCTCGACGCCCTTCGCGTAGTGGGCGCTGTCCGGGGTGAGCCGGGCAGATCCGAAGACGGCGACCGCCGGCCCGAGCTCGGCCAGGGCGCCGAAGCCCTCCACGAACTCGGCCTGGATCCGCATCACCCGCCACGGGTCGGTGTGCAGCCAGTCCGAGTCGGGCTGGTGGTCCAGCAACCGCTGATCGGTGGTCGTACGCGGCACCTGGCTGCCGCGCAGCGTCGTGGCGCCGCGCCGGTAGATCCCCTGCTGACTCATGCGTCCCCTTGTTCGTCCGGTGCGAGCCAGCGCCGCATCGCCGCAAGGGCGTCGCTGATCTGCTGCTCCGGGCAGCGTTCGTCGTCGGTGTGGGCGAGGTTCGGGTCGCCCGGGCCGAAGTTCACCGCCGGCACGCCGAGCACCGAGAAGCGGGCGACGTCGGTCCAGCCCTCCTTGGCCACCACCGGCAGGCCGAGGGCGTCGACGAAGGCGGCGGCCGCCGGTCGGTCCAGGCCGGGGCGCGCGCCGTCGGCGGCGTCGGTGACGGTGCATTCGTAGCCGGGGAACACCGACCGTACGTGGGCGAGGGCCTCCTCGCTGTTCTTGTCCGGCGCGTAGCGGTAGTTCACGCTCACCACGCACCGGTCCGGGATGACGTTGCCGGCGATCCCGCCGCTGATCCCGACCGCGTTCAACGCCTCGTGGTAGTCGAGGCCGTCGACGGTGACGGTCTCCGGTTCGTACGCCTGCAGCGCGGCGAGGATGTGGCCGGCCTCGTGGATCGCGTTGTGGCCGTTCCACGGCCGCGCCGAGTGGGCCGAGATGCCCTTGGTCGCGACGTCGACCCGCATCGTGCCCTTGCAGCCGCCCTCGATGCCGCCGTCGGTGGGCTCGAGCAGCACCGCGAAGTCGCCCTGCAGCCACTCGGGGTGGGTGCGGGCGATCCGGCCCAGACCGTTGAACTCGTCCTCGATCTCCTCGCAGTC
>JASLFY010000253.1 GCA_030150425.1 Yimella sp.
GCGACGCGGATCGGCAGTCCCCCGCTGCGGGCGACCAGCGCGTCGGCGTTCGCGTCGAACCGGTCCAGGTCGATCGCCGCGGTCGGTGTCCCGACGTCGGTGACGACGTCCCAGACCTGGCTCACGACGGCGAGACGGCGCTCAGCAGCGCGCCCAACGCCGTCGCGTAGCCGTCGAGCACCTCGAGCGCCTTGGCGTCGTCGCGCTCCGCGATCCAGGCGAGGGCGACGCCGTCGGTCATCGCGATCGTCATCCGGGCGAGCGTCTCCGCCCCCATCGGCAACGTGTCGACCCCGTCGCCGAAGGTCTCCCGGATGAACCGTTCGACGGTGGCGAAGGAGTTGCGGAACATCATCCGGGCCAGCTCCGGACCCGGGTCCTCCTGGCGCACCAGGTGGGTGACCAGTTCGTAGATCAGCCGCTGCCGGTCCGAGTTGCCACCCGCCTCGACCCAGTACGACCGGAAGGCGGCGCGGATCAGCGCGGCGTGGTCGCCTTCGGGCACCTCGCTCAGGTCGACGTCGAGGGTCGGCTGCGCGACGGACTCGACGACGGCCTCCAGCAGGGCCCGCTTGGAACCGAAGCAGTAGTGGACGGTGCCCAGCGACACCTTCGCCTCGGCCGCGATGCGGCGCACGGTCGCGGCCTCGAGGCCTTCGGCGAGTGCCACCCGGATGGCCGCGTCGACCAGTTCCGTACGGCGCACGGCGGCAGGAGTGCGGGCCATCACCGCTCCCTTCTAGGTCAAGCGTTCAACTGCGCGGAGATCATCACACCGTAGTGCAATCCTCCGCAAGCGAACACCCGACCGGGGGCGCCTGTCAGGCGAATCGGCTCGCAACCGCCGTCGGCAGCTGACGCAGCAGGTCCACCGCGTCGCTGTCCGGGAACCCGTCCAGCAGCGCGGTCGCGCGGGCCGCGACCTCGTCGGTGTAGTCCCGGGCCCGCTGCAACGCCGGGTGGGCGCGCATCGCGGCCAGCGCTTCGGCGTGTTCCGCCGGGTCGCTGAGCGGCCGGGAGACGAGGTCCTTGAGGCGGTCGTCGGCCGGGTCGGTCGACTGCTGCACGTAGAGCACCGGCAGGGTGCGTACGCCCTCCCGCAGGTCGGTGCCGGCCGCCTTGCCCAGATCGTCGGAGCTGAGGTCGAGCACGTCGTCGGCCAGTTGGAAGACCATGCCGACCAGCTCGCCGTACTGCTCCATCGTGTCGACGACGTGCTGGTCGCAGCCACCGAACATCGCGCCGTAGCGCGCCGCGGTGGCGATCAGCGAGCCGGTCTTGTCGGCCAGCACCCGCAGGTAGTGCTCCATCGGGTCCGCGCCCTCGGGCGCCTGCCGGTCGTCCTCGATCTGTCCGGTGCACAGCCGTACGAACGTCTCGGCCTGGATGCGTACGGCGTCGGCGCCGAGCCCGGCGATGATCGCCGACGCCTTGCCGAACAGCAGGTCGCCGACCAGGATCGCGGTCGAGTTGTCGTACTGCGCGTTGACGCTCACCACGCCGCGGCGCAGCTCCGCCTCGTCCATGACGTCGTCGTGGTAGAGCGACGCGAGGTGGGTCAATTCGACACCGACTGCCGCGTCGACCACCCGGTCGCTGCGGCCCGAGCCGAGCTCCGCCGCGAGCAGCGTGAGCATCGGCCGGAAGCGCTTGCCGCCGGCGTCCGAGAGGTGCTTGGACGCACCCGCGATGAACGGGTCGTCGTGGTGCACGACCTCCCGCAGCCGGGCGTCGACCGCGACCAGTCCCTCGCCCAGCGTCGACGCGAGCTCGTCGGTCGCGCCGGGCACTCCGATGGTGGCGGCGCTGGTGGCCCCGCTCATCGGACGAACTGGGAGGCGTGCCCGGCGACGTCGAAGACCCAGCCCGGCAGGATGCCGAGGATCACGGTCAGCACGGTGCCGGCGGCCAACGTCGTCGCGGTCAGCGGCGACGGCAGGATCGCGGTGACCCCGTCGGCCGGCTCACTGAAGTACATCAACACGATGATCCGCGCGTAGACGAACGCGGTGACGGCGGACATCAGCACGGCGACGATCACCAGCCAGGTGCCGCCGTGGCCGACGGCCGGGGCGAACAGCGCGAACTTGCTGGTGAAGCCGGCGGTCAGCGGGATACCCGCGAACGACAGCATCACGAAGCCCATCACGGCCGCGAGCACAGGGTGGTTCTTGCCCAGCCCGGCCCACTCGGACAGGTGGGTGGCCTCCACGCCGGACTTGCGGACCAGCGTGACGATCGCGAACGCGGTGATCGTGGCGATGCCGTACGCCAGCAGGTAGAACTGCAGGCCGGTGATCGACGCCTTGTCGACCGCATAGATCGCGATCAGCAGGAAGCCGGCGTGGGACACCGAGGAGTAGGCCAGCAGGCGCTTGATGTCGGTCTGGGTGACCGAGAGCACCGAACCGATGACCATCGTCAGCAGCGCGACGATGCCGATCACCGGCTGCCAGGTCCAGCGCATGGTGTCGAAGGCGACGTAGAACACGCGGGCCAGCGCGCCGAAGGCGGCCAGCTTGGTGCCCGACGCCATGAAGCCGCTGATCGGGGTCGGGGCGCCCTGGTAGACGTCCGGCACCCACGAGTGGAACGGCACGGCGCCGACCTTGAACAGCAGACCGACGGCGATCAGGACGATGCCCATGATCAGCATCGGGTCCTTGCCGTCGACGACGTCGACCGAACCCTGCACGACCTTCAGATCCAGCGAGCTGGAGAAGCCGTAGATCAGCGCGGTGCCGAACAGGAAGAACGCCGAGCTGAAGGCTCCCAGCAGGAAGTACTTCAGGGCGGCCTCCTGCGACAGCAGGCGGCGACGGCGGGCCATGCCGGTCAGGACGTACAGCGGCAGCGACATCACCTCGAGGGCGACGAACATGCCGAGCAGGTTGTTGGTGGCCGGGAACAGCATCATGCCGCCGACGGCGAAGAGCACCAGCGGGAACACCTCGGTGCTGGTCGCACCGAGCCGCTCGGCCTGGGCCTCCAGCGGCGACCCCGGGGTCGAGGCGCCGGACTGGGTGAACGCGTCGGGGGTGTTGCCGGAGAACCGCTCGGCGATGACCGGCAGCGACAGCAGCGCGAGCACCAGGACGCTGCCCTGGAACATCAGCGCCGGCGCGTCGATCGCCAACTGGCGGCCGGCGGTCACGCCCTGGTGGTCACGGGCGTACGTCACCAGGGTGACGAACGCCGCGATGATGCCGACCACCGACACCGCCAGCTGGGCGACGTAGCGGCTGGCGCGCGGCACGAACGCCTCGACGAGCACACCGACCATCGCCGCGCCGAACACGACGAGCATCGGCAGGATGGCGAGGTACTCGATGTCTGCCTGCACGAAGGTGCTGGGCTCCATTACTTGGCGCTCCCGTCAACGGCCACGCCGTGCAGCGGCGCGGGGTCCTTCACACCGACGTGCTGCAGGGTCTGCGACACGGCCGGCTTCAACATGTCCAGTGCCGGCTTGGGGTAGACACCCAGGCCGATCAGGAAGGCGATCAACACACCCGCGACGAGCTTCTCGCGGACGTCCAGGTCGGGCATCGCGGCGAACCGCTCCCCCTCCGGCTTCGGTCCGGTCATCACCCGCTTGTACATCAGCAGGATGTAGATCGCGGCGAGGATCACACCGACGGCCGCGATGGCGGTGGCCGCCTTGTACTTCCCGAAGCTGCCGACCATGACCAGGAACTCCGAGACGAAGGAGTTCAGACCGGGCAGCGCGACACCGGACAGACCGGCGATCAGGAAGACACCGGCCAGGCCCGGGGTGACCCGCTGCCAACCGCCGTAGTCCTCGATGTTCTTGCTGCGGCCGCGCATCACCAGGAAGCCGGCGAACAGGAACAGCGCGCCGGTGGTGAAGCCGTGGTTGATCATGTAGAGGTCGGCGCCGACGTGGGAGGTGGTCGTCATCGCGAAGATGCCGAGCACGATGAACCCGAAGTGGCTGATCGAGGTGTACGCGATCAGGCGCATCATGTCGCTCTGTCCGATCGCGACCAGCGCGCCGTAGATGATCGACAGCACCGCGAGCGCGATGACCACCGGGGTCGCCCACTTCGCCGCCTCCGGGAAGAGCTGCAGGCAGAAGCGGATCATCCCGTAGGTGCCGACCTTGTCCAGCACACCCACCAGCAGCACCGCGGTGGCCGGCTTCGACTCGGCGGCCGCATCCGGCAGCCAGGTGTGCACCGGCACCATCGGCGCCTTCACCGCGAAGGCGATGAAGAAGCCGAGGAACAGCCACTTCTGGGTGGCCAGCGAGATGTCCAGGCCGGTCAGCTTGGTGACCAGGAAGCCGTACTCGCCGCCGGGGCCCTGCTGGTAGAGGCCGATGACCGCGACCAGCATGATCAGGCCGCCGACGAGGGAGAAGATCAGGAACTTCACCGCGGCGTACTGGCGGCGGGCGCCACCGAACTGGCCGATCAGGAAGTAGACCGGGATCAGCATCGCCTCGAAGAAGACGTAGAACAGGAAGACGTCGGTCGCGGCGAACACGCCGACCATGAACGTCTCGAGCACCAGCATCAGGGCGAAGTACGCCTTGACCCGGCCGGCGCTCTCGCCGTCGACGTCCTTCCAGGCGGCCAGCAGCGACACCGGCACGAGCACCAGGCTCATCAGGATCAGCGACAGGGCGATGCCGTCGACACCGAGGGCGTACGACACACCGAGCTGCTTGATCCAGGTGTGGGTCTCGGTCAGCTGGAACTGCTCACCGGTGCCGCCGGTCTTGAACTGCGTCGCGGCGCAGACACCGATGACGAGGGTCACCAGCGAGAACACCAGCGCGATGATCCGCGCGGACGCGGCGGCCGCCTTGGGCAGCAGCGCGATGACGATTGCGCCCACCAGCGGCAGCACGCCGATCGTGGTCAACCAGGGGTAGTTGGACATCAGTTGATCACCCACAGGAGGCCGAGGATCGCCACGACACCGACCAACATCGTCGTCGCGTACGAGCGGACATAACCGTTCTGCAGCTTCGCCAGGCGGGAGGAGCTCCCGCCGACGAGAGCCGCCATCCCACCGGCCGCGCCGTCGACACCCTTGGTGTCGGCGTACACGAGCGAGCGGGTGAGGTGCAGACCCGGACGGGCGAAGATCGCCTCGTTCACGTCGTCCTGGAAGAGGTCCTTGCGGGCCGCGCGGGTGGCGAGCGAGCCGACCGGCGGGGTCACTGGCACCTCGTCGCGCCAGTAGCGCATCCAGGCGAGGGCCACTCCCCCGGCGACGAGCAGCAGGGTCACGATCATCAGGACCGGCACCGGCAGCACCGGGTCGCCCTCCTCGTGCGCACCCACGACCGGCTCGAGCCAGTCGGTGATCAGCCCGGTCGGGCCGATGGCCAGACCCAGGAAGGCCGAACCGACGGCCAGGATCATCATCGGGATCGTCATGACGAGCGGCGACTCGTGCGGGTGGACCGCGTCCTCGCCCTCGGTGACCCAGCGGCGCTTGCCGTGGAAGGTCATGAAGAACAGGCGCGACATGTAGAACGCGGTGATGCCGGCGCAGATCAGCGCGGCGAGACCGAAGACCCACGGGCGCCAACCCTCACCGATGAACGCGGCCTCGATGATCTTGTCCTTCGACCAGAAGCCGGACAGACCCGGCACGCCGATGATCGCCAGCCAGCCGAGACCGAAGGTCACCCAGGTGATCTTCATGACGGTCGACAGGCCACCGAAGCGGCGCATGTTCACCTGGTCGTTCATCCCGTGCATCACCGAACCGGCGCCCAGGAACATCCCGGCCTTGAAGAAGCCGTGGGTGACCAGGTGGAAGATCGCGAACGCGTAGCCGACCGGGCCGAGACCGGCGGCCAGGATCATGTAGCCGATCTGGCTCATCGTCGAGGCGGCCAGCGCCTTCTTCAGGTCGTCCTTCGCACAACCGACGATCGCACCGAAGATCAGCGTGATCGCACCCACGATGCAGACCGCGAGGCGGGCGTCCGGGGTGGCGTCGAAGATCACGTGGCTGCGCACGATCAGGTAGACACCGGCGGTGACCATCGTCGCGGCGTGGATCAGCGCCGACACCGGCGTCGGGCCGGCCATCGCGTCGCCCAGCCAGGCCTGCAGCGGGAACTGCGCGGACTTACCGCACGCGGCGATCAGCAGGAAGATGCCGATCGCGGTCAGCCAGCCCTTGGAGGTGCCGGCAACCGAGGCGTCCACGGAGGCGAAGTCGACCTTGCCCCACACGGTGAACATGCTGAAGATGCCCAACAGCATGCCGAAGTCACCGACGCGGTTCATGATGAACGCCTTGTTCGCGGCGGTCGCGTAGGCCGGGTTCCAGTTCCAGAAACCGATCAGCAGGTACGACGCGAGGCCGACACCCTCCCAGCCCAGGAACAGACCGACGTACGAGTCCGCGAGCACCAGCGTCAGCATCGCCGCGATGAACAGGTTCAGGTACGCGAAGAAGCGGCGCTTGTCCGGGTCGTGCTCCATGTAGCCCAGGGAGTACACGTGGATCAGCGAGCCGACGAACGTGATCAGCATGACGAACGTCAGCGACAGCGGGTCGAGCAGCAGGCCGAAGTCGACGTTCAGCGCACCGGCCGGGATCCACGAGAACAGGTGGAGGTGCTGGGCACGCTCCCCCGCGTCCATCCCGAACATCGCGGTGATGACCACCGCGCCGACCAGGAAGGACGCCCAGGACAGCGCGGTCGCCAGCAGCGGCCCCACCTTGTCGAGCTTGCGGCCACCGAGCAGCAGCACGGCAGCGCCCAGCAGCGGCAGGGCGATGAGCAACCAGCCGGCGCTCGCCGCTCCTTCTGCTGCGCGTGCGGCGTGCACCTCGCCGGCAGTTGACAGGAAGTTCACCTACGTCACCGATCCCTTAGAACTTCAACAGGTTCGCGTCGTCCACGGACGCCGAACGGCGGGCGCGGAAGATGGCCATGATGATCGCCAGCCCGACCACGACCTCGGCCGCGGCGACGACCATGACGAAGAGCGCCATGACCTGACCGTCGAGCCCGCCCTGCATCCGGGCGAACGTCACGAACGCGAGGTTGGCCGCGTTGAGCATCAGCTCGACGCCCATGAACACGATGATCGCGTTGCGTCGCAGCAGCACCGAGGCCGCGCCGATCGAGAACAGGATCACCGCGAGGTAGACATAGACCATCGGGCTCATCGGTCGCCTCCGTCGTTGCGTCGGGTCATGTCGCCGGCCTCACCCTCGAGCTCGTGGCTCGAGGCGAGCAGGCGCTCGCTGTCGGCGACCTGGCCGCGGGCCTTGAGCACCCGCGAGATCGACTTCTCGCTCGGGGTGCCGTCGGGCAGCAGCGCCGGGGTGTCGACCGCGTTGTGGCGGGCGTAGACACCCGGCACCGGCAGACCGGCGAGGTCCTTGCCGCTGCGGATGCGGGCCTTGGACCACTCCGCCTGCGAGGCACGCGGGGTGAGCCGCTCGCGGTGCGCCAGCAGCATCGCGGCGAGGGCCGCGGTGATCAGCAGCGCCGAGGTGACCTCGAAGACCCACACGTACTGGCCGAAGATCAGGTTCGCGATCCCGCTGACGTTGCCGTCGGAGTTGACCTTGTCGAGCCCGCTGAACGGACCGAAGTGGCTCTTGGCCACGGTCGCGATGCCGAGCGCCGCGAGGGCGAGGCCGAGCAGCAGACCGGCGACGCGCTGACCCTTGATCGTCTCGACCAGCGAGTCGGAGCTGTCGACACCGACCAGCATGACGACGAACAGGAACAGCATCATCACGGCGCCGGAGTAGACGAAGATCTGGATGACGCCCAGGAACTCGGCCTGCTGCGCGATGTAGAAGACACCGAGCGACACCATCGTCAGGGCCATGCCCATCGCAGCGTGGACGGCCTTGCGGGCGAACAGCAGCCCCAACGCACCGACGACGCTCAGCGGCGCGAGGAAGAAGAAGAGAGTCGATTCGGCTCCACCGAGGTGACTCATGCGCGGCCCTCCTGTCGGTCGTTGTCGGCCGTCGCGAGCTCGGCCGGCTCGGCTGACGGGTCGGCGCTGCCGCCGTGGTCGCGTACCCAGTCCTGCTGGGCCTGCGTCGCGGACTGCACCTTGCCCTGGTAGTAGTCGCGCTCCTCCATGCCCTCGACCATCGGGTGCGGGGCCGGCAGCATGCCGGACAGCACCGGGGCCAGCAGCTGGTCCTTGGTGAAGATCAGGTCGGCGCGGTTGTCGTCGGCCAGTTCGTAGTCGTTGGTCATCGTCAGCGCACGCGTCGGGCAGGCCTCGATGCACAACCCGCAGAAGATGCAGCGCAGGTAGTTGATCTGGTAGACGCGGCCGTAGCGCTCACCGGGCGAGAACCGCTGGCCGGAGGCGTCGTCGTTGTTCGCGCCCTCGACCAGGATGGCGTCGGCCGGGCAGGCCCACGCGCACAGCTCGCAGCCGACGCACTTCTCCAGTCCGTCGGGGTGCCGGTTCAGCTGGTGACGACCGTGGAACCGCAGCTGCGTCGGCCGCTTCTCCTCGGGGTACTCCTCGGTCTCCACCTTGCGAAACATCGTGCCGAAGGTGACGCCGAAGCCCGCGATCGGGGCGAACAGGTCGGAGAGGAATCCGGACTTGGATTCTCCCGACGAGTCCTGCTTCTTGTGGTCAGCCACGGGTCTCCTCCGGGTTGATCGTGGTCGGGGTGCTGGTCAGCGCCGGCACCGGCTCGACCAGGCGTTGGCCGGGCAGCGGCGGAACCGGGTGGCCACCGGCGAACGGGTCGACCGTCTCCGGGACGGACCGGCTGGCGCTCTCCTTGGACGTACGGGCCTGTCGGGCGTCCCACGCCCAGGCCACACCGAGCACGATCACCGCGATCAGGCTGGTGACCAGCAGGGTCGAGCGGGCGATGTCGAACGGACCGAACGACACCCGGCTGCTGCCGAGGAAGCCGAGCTGCGAGGCGCGGATGAAGGCCACCGCGACGACCCACACCAGGGTGGTCGGGATGAGCACCTTCCAGCCCAGCTTCATGAACTGGTCGTACCGGACGCGCGGCAACGAACCACGCAGCCAGACGAAGAAGAACATGAACAGCCAGAGCTTCACCATGAACCACAGCAGGCCCCACCAGCCACCGTTGAGCAGGCCGCCGGCGATCGCCGCGATTCCCGGAGGTGCCTGCCAGCCACCGAGGAACAAGGTGGTGGCCAGCGCTGAGACGGTGAACATGTTGACGTACTCGCCGAGGAAGAACATCGCGAACTTCAGCGAGGAATACTCGGTGTGGAAGCCACCGGTGAGCTCGCCCTCACCCTCGGCGAGGTCGAACGGGAGCCGGTTGGTCTCGCCGGCCATCGTGATGAGGTAGACGACGAAGGAGA
>JASLFY010000378.1 GCA_030150425.1 Yimella sp.
CGCCGTCGAGCGCCGCGCTCACCGCGTCGCCGTACGCCCGCACCAGACCGCCGGCGCCCAGCAGGGTGCCGCCGAACCAGCGGACGACGACCGCGCTGACGTCGGACAGACCCCGGCCGCGCAGCACGTCGAGCATGGGTGCGCCCGCGGTGCCGGCCGGTTCGCCGTCGTCGTTGGACCGCTCGACGAACGGCGCCGGGCCGAGCACGAACGCGCTGCAGTGGTGCCGCGCGTCGTGGTGCGCGCGGCGCAGCTGCGCGGTCAGCTCACGGGCCGACGGCTCGTCGTCGACCCGGCGTACGACGGCCAGGAACCGCGACCGCTTGACCTCGATCTCGGCGACCCGGTCCGGGCCCGCCGCGAGAGTCAGGTAGCTCCGGATCAGGCGTTCCGTCCGGCCTGTGCCGCGATCTCCGCCGCCGGCACCTCTTCGGGCTGGACGTCCTCGGGGGCGCGCTGCGAGCGGGCCACCGGGGTCTCGCCGACGATCGCGTTGTGTCCCTTGCGCCAGAAGAGGTAGCGGGCGCCCAGGTTCACCATCGCGGCGGCGCGGTTGCGGTTGCCGAGCAGGGTGAAGACGTGGACCCCGGTCCAGATCGCCCACGCGGCGAAGCCCTTCATCCGCGGCATGTGGGTGGCCTCGGCGACGGCAGAGCTGCGGCCGACGGTGGCGAGGATGCCCTTGTCCTTGTACGCGAACGGCTTGGTCGAGGTCGAGCCCTTGGTGATCGCGGTGACCTGCTCGGCGACGTACTTGCCGCCCTGCAACGCCGGCTGGGCCAGCTGCGGCAGCGCCAGGTCGCCCTCGCCGACGGCGATGTCGCCGACCGCGAACACGTTCGTCAGGCCCTTCACGCGCAGGTGGTCGTCGACCACGATGCGGCCGCCGCGCCCCTGCGGCACGTTCCAGCGGCCGACGACCTCGGGAGCGGTCACGCCGCTGCCCCAGACGACGGTGCCGGCCGGCAGGAACTCCTTGTCGTCGCCGACGACAACACCGTCGGCACGGACCTCGTGGACCTTGGTCGACAGACGCAGGTCGACGCCGCGCTTCTCCAGCGACTTGCGGACGTAGTCCTGGCTCTTCTCGTGGAAGGCGCCGAGCACCGTCGGCGCCATCTCGATGAGGGTCACGTGGACCCGCTTCACGTCGAGCTCGGGGTAGGTGACCGGCATGTCGATGTTGCGCAGCTCCGCCAACGCGCCGGCCGTCTCGACACCGGTCGGACCGGCGCCGACGACGATGATCCGCAGGTCGTCGTCCTGGCGGTGGGCGGCGGCGTACTCGATCTTGGCGAAGATGGAGTCGCGCAGCTTGAGCGCCTGCGAGCGGGTGTAGAGCGGGAAGCTGTGCTCCGCCGCGCCGGGGATACCGAAGAAGTTGGCGGTGACGCCGGTCGCGATGACCAGGTAGTCGTACGCGATCGTGTCGCCGCCCTCGAGCAGCACCTCGCGCTTGTCGTGGTCCATGCCCACGACCTCGCCGTTGACGAAGCGGACGGCCGGGTTGTGCTCGCGCACGGCGCGCAGGAACCAGGTGACGTCGCCGGGGTTCAGGGTCGCGGTCGCCACCTGGTAGAGCAGCGGCTGGAAGGTGTTGTAGGTGTGCCGGTCGATCAGCACCACGTCGACATCGGCCTTGCGCAGGGCGCGGACCGCGGACAGACCGCCGAACCCGCCGCCGACGACCACCACTGTGGGCTTCTTGCTCATCGCTGACTCCTCCTGGGACGGAAACTGCTTCGTCGTGACGTCGGTGCGGCACCTGAGCCGCAACGCGCTCGGAACTGACTCCAGTGTCTCGCAGACCGAGATTCTGCGGGTTTTCGCCCGCAAACCGAGAAAGGCCCGCCCGTCTGGTGGACGGGCGAGCCTTCTCGTACACGTGGTGCCAGGTGAAGGATTCGAACCTTCGTAGCTTTCGCGACGGCTTTACAGTCCGCTCCCATTGGCCGCTCGGGCAACCTGGCATGAGTGCGTCGCCAAATCTAGCAAGCCGACCGCCCGCGCCGCCAATCGAGGGAGGTGGCGCTCACCACATGCCTCGTACGCAGCCTGCGGCATACTGCTCGCCGAGCCCGTTCCCCGCCGACAAAGGAGCCCCACCATGGCCGATTCCTCGTTCGACATCGTCAGCAAGGTCGACAAGCAGGAGGTCAGCAACGCGCTGAACCAGGCGGCCAAGGAGATCGCCACCCGCTACGACTTCAAGAACATCGACGCCAAGGTCGAGTGGAGCGGCGAGACGATCGTGATGGAGGCCAACAGCGAGGAGCGCTGCCTGGCGGTGCTCGACGTGCTGCAGACCAAGCTGGTCAAGCGCAACGTCTCGCTGAAGTCGCTCGACCTGAGCAACGACGGCCAGCCGAAGCTGTCCGGCAAGATCTACCGCCTCGAGGCCGACCTGCAGGAGGGCCTGTCGCAGGAGAACGCGAAGAAGATCTCCAAGATCATCCGCGACGAGGGCCCGAAGTCGGTCAAGGCGCGCATCGAGGGCGACGAGCTCAAGGTCTCCTCCAAGTCGCGCGACGACCTGCAGGAGGTGCAGCGCCTGCTGAAGGCCGCCGACCTCGACGTCGCGCTGCAGTTCACCAACTACCGCTGAGGCGGGCGGGTCAGGCGCTGAAGACCACCGTCGTCGACCCGTTCAGCAGGACGCGTCCGGCGAGGTGGTCGGCGACCGCCGAGGCCAGCACCCGCCGCTCGATGTCGCGCCCCTTGCGGACCAGGTCTTCCGGGCTGTCCCGGTGTGTCGCCGGCTCGACGTCCTGGGCGATGATCGGGCCCTCGTCGAGGTCGCCGGTCACGTAGTGCGCGGTCGCGCCGATCAGCTTCACGCCGCGGGCGTGGGCCTGGTGGTACGGCTTGGCGCCCTTGAACCCGGGCAGGAACGAGTGGTGGATGTTGATGCACCGGCCGGCGAGCGCCGCGGCGAGGTCGTCGCTGAGGATCTGCATGTAGCGGGCCAGCACGACCAGCTCCACCTCGAGCGAGTCGACCAGGTCCAGCAGCGCACGCTCCTGCTCGGCCTTGGTCGCCGCGGTCACCGGCAGGTGGTGGAACGGGATGTCGCCGAGGTCCACCGGGCCGACGGACTCGCGCGGGTGGTTCGAGACGACGGCGGCGACGTCCATCTCCAGCTCCCCCGTCCGCACCCGGTAGAGCAGGTCGACCAGGCAGTGGTCGAACTTGGAGACCAGGATCAACACCCGCGGCCGACGGGCCGTGGAGCGTACGGCGTACTGGGCGTCGAACGTCGACAGCACCGGCTCCAGGGCGGCGGTGACGCCCTCCTCCTCCAGCGGTCGGCGTACGGGCTCGAACTCCATCCGGGCGAAGAATCGGTCGTTGGACGCGTCGTTGAACTGCTGCGCGTCCGTGATGTTGCAGCCGAGGTGGGACAGGGCCGACGACACCGCGCTGACGATCCCCAACTGGTCGGGGCAGGAGAAGGTGAGGACGAAGCGTTCGGTCATCGCAGGACTCCTTGGCAGGCGATCTGACGGGCGATCTGGCGGGCGGTCAGTGGCGACGCAGGTCGGCGTCAGCCGCATCGATCGAGGGCGCGCGGGTGACCAGCTTGTGGCCCCACCAGAGCGCCAGGAACAGCGGCAGACCGATGTACGACGACAGCAGCCCCTTGATGTCCGGGGTCGAGGTCAACCAGGCCTCGTAGTTCTGCCCGACGATCACCACGACACACATCAGCAGCGCCACCGCCGGCCCGAGCGGGAACCAGCGGGCGCGGAACGGCAGGTCGGCGAGGTCATGGCCCTGGGCGACGTACGCCCGGCGGAACTTGTAGTGGCTCCAGGCGATGCCGCACCAGGTGATGAATCCGGCCAGGCCGGAGGCGTTCACCAGCCAGGTGTACGCGACCCCGTTGCCGGCGAGGCTGGTCACGAAGCAGAGCGCGCCGATCGCGGTGGTCGCCAGCAACGCCGGCAGCGGGATGCCGCGGCGGGTGACCTTGGCGAAGAACTTCGGGGCGGTGCCGTGGCGGGCGAGGCTGTGCAGCATCCGGGTGGAGGCGTACAGCCCGGAGTTGCCCGCCGACAGGATGGCGGTGAGGATCACCGCGTTCATCACGGCGGCGGCGCCGGCGATCCCGGCGCGTTCGAAGACGAGGGTGAACGGGGCGACGGTGATGTCGGAGTTGTCCGAGGCCGACAGCAACCGCTTGTCGGTGTACGGCAGCAGGAAGCCGATGACGGCGATCGCGCCGATGTAGAACAGCAGGATCCGCCAGAACACGGCCTTGATCGCCTTGGGGATGGTGCGCTCGGGGTGCTCGGCCTCACCGGAGGCGACGGCGACCATCTCGGTGCCCTGGAAGGAGAACCCGGCGATCATGAAGATCGCCAGGATGCTCGGGACGCCACCGACGAACGGCGCCTCGCCGTTGGTCCAGTTGGTGAAGCCGGGCGACTTGCCGCCCATCACGCCGAGGATCATCAGCACGCCGACGACCAGGAAGATGATGACGGTCACGACCTTGACCGCGGAGAACCAGAACTCGCCCTCGCCGAACGCCTTCACGGTGATCGCGTTGAGTAGGAAGAGCACGGTCAGGAAGCCGGCGGACCACACCCAGCTCGGCACTCCCGGCCACCAGTACTGCATCACCAGCGCGGCGGCGACGAGTTCGGCGGCGACGGTGATCGCCCAGTTGAACCAGTAGTTCCAGCCCTGCGCGAAGCCGAACGACTTCGACACGAAGCGGGTGCCGTACGCCTGGAAGGAGTCGGACAACGGCAGGTACGTCGACATCTCGCCGAGGCTCTGCATCAGCAGGAAGACCATGAGGCCGATGAGGGCGTACGCCAGGAGCGCGCCGCCCGGGCCGGCCTGGCTGATGGTGCCGCCGGAGGCGACGAACAGACCGGTGCCGATCGCGCCGCCGATGGCGATCATGTTCAGGTGGCGCGCCTTGAGATCGCGGTTCAGCGGGCTGTGGTGCTCCTTGGCGGGAGCTTCGACGTCGGACACGTAATGCCTTTCGCGAGCGATCGGGGAGCGCACCGGAATCTAGCGGAAACCACCGACGGTGCGCTGCACCGTCCGCGCGGCTCAGTACGTCGGGTTGCGCAGCAGCAGTTCGGTGTTCCGGTCCCCCGCCGTGCCCAACTGACCCAGGTCGCGGTGGATGTCGTTGTAGGAGAACTCCCGGTAGACCGAGGCGAGCGCCGCCGGCGAGGGGTCGGTGTACGACGCCTGGTAGGGCGCCGCCGACTCCACCAGCGTGGTGAACAACGACAGCGTGCCGTCCCGGTTGTCGCAGACGTCGATGATTCGGGCGTGCTGCGGGAAATCGATGTGGGAGGCGGTGTTGATCTCCCAGAAGCTGCGGGTGGGGTCGCTGTGCTGGTGGGCAGTGATCTTGTTCGCGTGGGTGTGCCCGTTCACCCAGGCGATCACGTTCGGGTAGCGCTGCAGTGTGCGGACGACCTCGAATCCCGCGTGGCGCGGGTCGAAGGGCAACTGCGGGTCGAGCAGCAGATTGCTCATGGTGGCGCTGGTGTGGTGGCTGAAGAGCACGAACAACTCGTCCGGGTTCCGGGTGCGGACCTCGCGCCCCCACCCGTCGACGTACCGGCTGCTGCCGGCTTCGAGGGTGCGCTGCAGCCACCGGAACTGGGCGTCGCCGAGCGACCCCTCGGTGAATCCGGCACGGTTGGTCGTGTCCAGCGCAACACCGGTGACCCCAGGCGCTATCCGGAACGTGTAGTAACCGATGCCGTCGGCGACCGCGGTGGGCGTGAAGCCGTGGCCGACCGGGCCCGGGCCGGCGTACTTCGACTCGAGGTGGGCGGCCATGAACTCCCGCGGGGTGAACGTCGCGCGGCGCGCGTCGGGGGTGACCCGCCAGGTCGAGGACGCCTTGGTGTCGGTTCGCAGGATGCTCGTGCCGCCCGTGGCCAGCGCGGTGCGCAGCGCCGACTGCGCTCCGGTGTTGTCGAAGCCGGTGAACTTGAGGCTTCCGGTGTAGAGCTGCGACAGCACCGGCGTGTTCGAGGGGAGCGTGCCCTCGATCGAGTCGTCGTGGTTGCCGAAGACGGAGAACCAGGGGGTCCGCAGCCCCTCGCTGGCGTGGGTCCTGGTCGCCCGCGCGAAGAAGCCGGGGACGGTCGGGAAGCCGGCCTGCTGGTAGCGGTCCGCGACCGCCCGCTCGACCTGGTAGTAGAGCGTGTCACCGGCGGTCTGCACTCCCTCCCAGCGCACCGGGTCACCGGTGTTCGGGGTGATCGATCCGCCGCTGAGCAGGGTGAGGAACCAGTCGAGTTCGACGTGTTCGTGGTTGTCGGTGCTGTCGCCGGTGGTGACCACCGCGTCGAACGGCCGCCCGGAGAACGGGCCCTTGCCGAGCTGGTTGATCCGGCGGACCAACTGCGCACCGCCCTGGGTGCCGAGCGCCTCCTGCGGGCGGAACGCCGACCCGGTGACGTCGTGCAACCATTCGAAACGCACCGGCGACTGCGCGTCGACCATGTGCAGGTCGGTGAACTGCACGACGGAGGCCTTCGCCGTACGCGTGTCGTCGCGGCCGGCCTTGCCCGGGCAGAGTTCGTCGCGGACCACCAGCGGGTAGCCGGGGCCGGCGACCAGGCGCGTGTAGCCGGTGGCCGACTGCGCCGCGGCCGCCTGCGCGAGGGTCGTGCCCGCCGTCGCGTACGCCCGGTTCGCGGTCGTGGTCAACGCCCGGTCGAGCGCGGATGCGCTCCCGCGGCTCAGCGCCGCGGAGCCGAGGCCCGCGACCCCGCCGATGA
>JASLFY010000386.1 GCA_030150425.1 Yimella sp.
GACCAGTTGGCCGTACGGGATCCGGTGGCGGACGTACTCCAACTCGGCGCCGTCGCCCGTTCCGGCGTGGCTCGGTGCGGACTGAGCGACCGGCGCCGCGGCGGAGCTGCGGCCCTGGTACATCACCAGCCCGGTCAGCAGGACGCCGCCGACGACTCCGGTCAGCCAGCCCCAGGAGGTCGCGGCGCCGTCGCCGAACCGCCCGAGCCTCGACCCGCCGCGCAGGCTGTCGACCAGCGCCGCGACGGCGAGCGCGAGCAGCACGACGTTGCGCACGACCGTACGGCGGTCGATCTCGCCGAGCCCGAGGGCGCCGAAGCAGTTGCAGTGGATCTGCTCGGCGAAGCCGAGCCCGCGCCACACCACGACGAGGTAGAGCGCGAACAGCACGACCGGCAGCGCCGCCACGACCACGTACGCGGGGTGGGGGACCACCAGCAGTGCGAGCGCCAGCACGAACTCGCCGTACGGCAACAGCCGCGGCGCGTGGATCGTCTCCAGGAACCCGGGCAGGCGCAGGTTGCGGAAGGCACTCGCGGTCGAGGTGTGATCGCGCACCTTGAAGGCGGCGCTGATCATCAGCACGAGCACGAGCAGTAGAGCGGGGACGACCCAGGGGGCTGACGGCATGTCAGCAGGATAGGTCGCCCCGCAGCGCCCTACCCGTCGATGTCGTCGATCCGCACCAGCGAGGGCGGCGTGGTCTGCTGCAGGTCGCGGGCGACCGCCTCGGCGTCCCGCAGCACCCGCAGCACGTTCCCGCCGGCCACCTTGGCCAGGTCGTCGTCGGACCAGCCGAGATCGGCCAGTTCGGCGAACAGCGCCGGGTAGCAGGAGACGTCCTCGAGGCCGTCGGGGAGCTTGTCGACACCGTCGTAGTCGCCGCCGACGCCGATGTGGTCGACGCCGACGACCTCGCGCAGGTGCTGGAAGTGGGCGACGACGTCGGCGAGCGTGGCGACCGGCTTGGGGTGGGTCGCCTGCCGCGACTTGGTGAAGGCGGTGAACGCGATGTGGTCCTTGGGGTCGACTCCCTGGGCGAGCGCCTCCTCGCGGGCCTCGGCCCGGTAGTCGGCGCACGCCTGCGAGACGAAGTCGGGCACGAAGGTGCCCATGATCACGCCGTTGTTCGCGCGCAGCGTGGCGAGCACGTCGTCCGGGGCGTTGCGCGGGCTCGAGCAGACGGCGTACGCGCTGGAGTGGGAGAAGATCACCGGCGCAACGGTGGTGGACAGCGCGTCGCGCATCGTGTCGGCCGAGACGTGCGAGAGGTCGACGAGCATGCCGATCCGGTTCATCTCGCGGACCACCTCGTGGCCGAACGCGCTGAGGCCGTGGTGGACCGGTTCGTCGGTGGCGGAGTCGGCCCACGGGTTGTTGTCGTTGTGGGTGAGCGTCATGTAGCGGACGCCCAGGACGTACAGCATCCGCAGCGCGGCCAGCGAGCTGTCGATCGACTGGCCGCCCTCCGCGCCGAGCAGCGAGGCGATCCGGCCGGAGGCGATGACCTGCTCGACCTCGTCGGCGGTGCGGGCGATGCCGAACGCGTCGCCGTAGCGCGCCACCATCTGGTGCACCGCGTCGATCTGCTCCAGGGTCGCGGTGACCGCGGTGCCGGCCGGCAGGTTGGACGGCACGAACACCGACCAGAACTGGGCGCCGACGCCGCCGCTGCGCAGGCGGGCGATGTCGGTGTGGCCGCGGGCGCTCAGGTCGGTCGCGAGGTCGTACTTCTCGAAGTCGTACGCCGCTTCGGCCCGCGCCTGCCAGGGCAGGTCGTTGTGGCCGTCGATCACGGGGTGTCGGCTCAGCAGTTCGCGGACGCGGTCGAGGGTCTCGGGAGAGGTCGCCATGGTGGCCATCGAATCACGGACCCGATCACCTCGGACGCGACGGTTCCGATCGCCACGCAGCCCCGCGGCGCTGCGGCCGTCGGCCGGTCGGCCAACTAGAGTGACGCCATGACGTCCCCGACCTCCTCGATCACCCGCAGTGTCGCCGTCGTGACCCTCGGTTGTGCCCGCAACGAGGTCGATTCCGAGGAACTGGCCGGACGGCTCTCCGCCGAGGGCTGGACCCTGGTCGACGACGCGGCCGACGCCGACGTCGCGGTGGTCAACACCTGCGGATTCGTCGAGCAGGCGAAGAAGGACTCGATCGACGCACTCCTGGAGGCGAACGATCTGAAGGAGACCGGCCGTACCCAGGCGGTCGTCGCGGTCGGCTGTCTGGCCGAGCGCTACGGCAACCAGTTGGCCGAGCAGCTGCCGGAGGCCGACGCGGTGCTCGGTTTCGACTCCTATCAGGACATGTCGGGCCACCTCAGCGCGATCCTGGCCGGCCACGCTCCGGCCTCCCACACGCCCGGCGACCGGCGCAAGCTGCTGCCGCTGTCGCCGATCGACCGGCAGGGTGCCGCGGTCGCGACCCCCGGACACGGCGACGTCTCCCGCCCCGCCGATGTCACGGTCGAGTCGCCCGTCTCCTCGCCGCGCGTCATCCGGGCCCGGCTGGACGGCCGCCCGTGGGCGCCGCTGAAGATCGCCTCCGGTTGCGACCGGCGCTGCGCCTTCTGC
>JASLFY010000396.1 GCA_030150425.1 Yimella sp.
CCCTTGTACTTCTTCTGGATCTTCTGCAGTTCGGGCTGGATGAGCTGCATCCGGCGCGAGCTCTTGATCTGCTTGACGAACAGCGGGATCAGCAGGATGCGCAGAACGACCACGAGGCCGGCGATGGACAGGGCCCAAGTCCATCCGGAGCTGGCGTTCATGCCGATCGAGACGAACAGCTTGTGGAAGCTGACCATCACGAAGGCGACGAACCATTCGAGCGGATAGAGCAGGGTGTCGAGCATGATGTCCTTTGTCGTCAGCGGATGTCAGGAAGTATGGGGTAGCCGGTCCGGCACGTGATCAACGCCACCGGGATTCCAGGGGTTGCAACGTCCGAGACGCCGGATCGTCAACCAACTGCCCTTGATGGGACCGAATCGTTGCAAGGCGGTGACCGCGTACGCCGAACAGCTCGGCGTGAACCGACAGGTCGGCGGCAGCATCGGTGAGATCAGCCGCTGGTAGCCCTTCACCAGGATCACCAGGGGCCAGGCGAGCACGCGACGCACCCGGTCACCGGTCGACGGACTGGTCATCGCCGGTTCGCCAACGCGCGGGGGATGAGCCGGTCCAGTTCGAGACCGAGCTCGGCGCTGGTGGCGGCCGCCGCGGCCGGCTGGGCTCGTACGACCACCAAGGATCCGGCCGGGAACTGCGACAGACGTGGGGTGATCAGGTGCCGCAGCCGCCGCTGGGTGCGGTGTCGGACGACCGAGTTGCCCACGGCCTTGGACACGACGAAGCCGACACGGCTCGAAAGCGTGTCGGCATTCTCGTCGGGCGTCCGCACGTGAACGACCACCAGTCGCCCACCGGCGCGTCCGCTGCCCCGGAATCGGAGCACTGCCGCGAACTCGCGCGGCGAGCGCATCCGATATGCAGCCGGCAACACCGCCGGTCAGCGCGTCAGGCGGACAGACGCTCGCGGCCCTTGCGGCGGCGCTGCGCCAGGATCGAACGGCCGGCGCGGGTGCGCATGCGCAGGCGGAAGCCGTGGGTCTTGGACCGGCGGCGGTTGTTCGGCTGGAAAGTACGCTTGCTCACGTCGTTGTCTCCACTCGTGGCGGACCGGATGGCCCGTGTTTCTGGCTGGCTGGTGCGTGTCGCCCGTTCGCACACTGTCGCGACGTCCGCAGACGTGCGCAGCACAGCTCATCCGCGTGGGATGCCGATGATGTGAACGACACAAAAGGTCAGTCATCCACGATACGGGCAGCCTGGCGGGCCGGTCAAACCGAGCGCGGCGCCGGGCGGGCATCGGGACGAAACCGCCCATCCGAGCACCTTCGTCGTCGTACGTCCAGCACCGCGCCCGGCGTGTCGGGCAGAGTTCTGGCGAACGGCTTGCCGCGCCCCCGGCTTTCTTGTTAGCGTCGGCGCTCGCACCTCGCATCGGAGTTATACACACCCTGTGGATATGTCTGTGGATGAACGCGTACGCTGATCCCCGATCCACACACCGGGTGCGGGTCTCACGCCGCCGCGGCAATGCTCCGCGATGCGACAACGACAGCTCGAGAGGGGTCCGTCGGTGACCGATGCCGAGGTCGATCTTGCCCACGCCTGGCATGCCACCCTGCTCGGTCTGGAAGACGGCGGGTTGCCCGCCCGCGACCGCGCCTTCCTGCGGATCGCCCGCCTGGTCGGCATCGTCGGGGAGACCGCCCTGCTGGCGGTGCCGTACGACCACACCAAGACCTACGTCGAATCCACGCTGAACGAACCGGTGTGCGCCGCGCTGGCAGAGGAACTCGGCCACCCGGTCCGCCTCGCCGTCACCGTCGACGACTCCCTCGCCACCGTCGAACCGGAGAAGGACGGTCCGACGCTGGTCGAGGCCGAGGAACACGAGGAGCAGTTCGGGCAGACCGAACTGAAGGTCACGACCCCGGCGCCGCAGGAGACCATCAGCGTCAACCAGCTCGACGACGCCCGACTCAACCCGCGCTACACCTTCGAGACCTTCGTCGTCGGCCAGGGCAACCGGTTCGCCTGCGCGGCGGCGCAGGCCGTCGCCGAGACGCCGGCCCGGTCGTACAACCCGCTGTTCGTCTACGGCGACTCCGGACTGGGCAAGACCCACCTGCTGCACGCGATCGGCAACTACGTACGCAGCTACTACTCGCAACTGCGGGTGCTCTACGTGAACTCCGAGGAGTTCACCAACGACTTCATCAACTCGATCCGCGACGACAACGCCTCCAACTTCCAGAAGCGGTACCGCGACAACGTCGACGTCCTGCTGATCGACGACGTGCAGTTCCTGCAGAACAAGGACGGCACGCAGGAGGAGTTCTTCCACACCTTCAACGCGCTGCACAACAGCCAGAAGCAGATCGTGCTCTCCAGCGACCAGCCTCCGAAGAAGCTGAACGGGCTGGAGGACCGGTTGCGGTCCCGGTTCGAGTGGGGCCTGACCACCGACGTCACCCCGCCCGACCTGGAGACGCGCATCGCGATCCTGCGCAAGAAGGCGCGGGCGGAGAACATGGACCTGCCCGACGAGGTGCTGTCCCTGATCGCCGACAAGGTCCCGACCAACATCCGCGAGCTCGAGGGTGCACTCATCCGGGTCACCGCGTACGCGTCGGTGTCGAAGCAGAGCGTGACCATCGAGAGCGCCACGCAGGTTCTCAAGGACCTGATGGCCGGCACCTCCGCCGGTCAGATCAC
>JASLFY010000385.1 GCA_030150425.1 Yimella sp.
CCGGCCGTCGTACTACGTGGCGTACGACTCCGCCGAGGAGACTCCTTCGCGGTGAGGCGACTCCTCATGGGCAGTCACTTCACCGCGAACCAGTCGCCTCGATGGGCAAGATCCCTCAGCGGATCTGACCGTCACCCTCCACGACCCACTTGGTCGTGGTCAGCTCGGCCAGGGCCATCGGGCCGCGGGCGTGCAGCTTCTGGGTGGAGATGCCGATCTCCGCGCCGAACCCGAACTCGCCGCCGTCGGTGAACCGCGAGGACGCGTTGACCATCACCACGGCCGAGTCGACCTGGGCGACGAAGTCGCGGGCAGCCGCGCGGTCGCCGGTCACGATCACGTCGGTGTGGTGGGTGCTGAACCGGTCGATGTGGTCGACCGCCTCGGCGAGCGAGTCGACGACGCCGACGCTCATCTCCAGGCCGTGGAACTCGGTGTCGAACAGGTCGTCGGTGACCGGCTGGACCGCCGTACGTGCGGCGAGCGCCTGCACCCGGTCGTCGCCGTACAACGCCACACCGGCAGCGGCGAGCCGGTCGAGCATGCCGGGCAGGAAGGCGTCGGCCACCGCGGAGTGGACCAACAGGGTCTCGGCCGCGTTGCAGACGCTCGGGCGATGGGTCTTGGCGTTGTACGCGATGTCGGCTGCCATCGTCAGGTCGGCCGCCGCGTCGACGTAGACGTGGACGTTGCCGGTGCCGGTCTCGATCACCGGCACCGTCGCGCCGAGCACGACCGTCTCGATCAGCTGCGCGCCGCCGCGCGGGATGACCAGGTCGACCAGCCCGCGTGCGGTGATGAGCGCGGTGACGTCGTCGTGACCGCCGTCCAGCAGCTGTACGGCGTCGGCCGGCAGACCGTGCTGCTCCAGCGCCTCCCGCAGCACCTGCACGATCACCGCGTTGCTCGCCGCCGCGGCCGAACCACCGCGCAGGATCATCGCGTTGCCGCTCTTCAGGCCGAGCCCGGCGGCGTCGACGGTGACGTTGGGGCGCGCCTCGTAGACCATGCCCACGACGCCCATCGGCACGCGTACCTGCCGGATCTGCAGGCCGTTGGCCAGCGTCGACCCGCGGACCACCTCACCGACCGGGTCGGGCAGCGCGGCGACGTCCTGCAGCGCGTCGGCGATGTCGGCGACGCGCTCCGGGGTGAGCCGCAACCGGTCCTGCAGGCTCTGGATCATGCCACCGGTACGGCCGCGCTCGAGGTCCTCCTCGTTGGCCGCGACGATGCGGTCGGTGCCCTTGCGCAGGGCGTCGGCCAGGGCCACCAGGGCGGCGTCCTTCTCGGCGCGGCGCAACAGGGCGAGCTGCTTGGCGGCGACCCGGGCGCGCTCCCCCGCCTGCTGCACGCGGGCGACGGAGTCGGGGCTGATCGTGCTGGTCATAGCCACAGGGTAGGTCGCCGGCCCGTCGTTCGCGCGGGCGTTCCAAACCCGCCGATCCGCGCGGCGTACGGACAGATGCGCGGGTTACCGCCCGCGCGGATGTCGACAACCCGCGCGGATCAGGCGAGGAACTCCCGCGCCCCGCGGAGCCGGGTGGTGAGCAGGGTCTGGGTGTACGAGGAGTCCAGGCGCAGGTCCAACGCTCCGGGCAGCGGCAGATCGGCCCGCAGCCCCAGCCGCAGGCGACCGGCGTCCAGCCCGTCCCGCTCGCAGACCGCGACCCCGATCTCGTAGCGGGACAACGCATCCGGGCCGCCGACGTGGAACATCCCGGGTCGCCGCGCGTTCGCGAGTTCCAGGGTCGCCGCGGTCAGGTCGTCGACGTGGACCGGGCAGCGGATGTCGTCGGTGAACAGCAACCCTTCCCGCTCCCCCGTCGCCAGCGCGCGGGCCAGCGTCTCCATCGGGGCGGCCCGATGGCCCATGATCAAAGTCGTCCGGACGATCGTCGCGGCCGGTGCGACGGCGCGTACGCCGACCTCGGCCGCGGCCTTCGCGGCGCCGTACGGGATCAGCGGGTCGGGGACGTCCGTCTCGACGTACGCCGGCCTGTGTCCGGAGAACACCGCGTCGCTGGAGATGTGGACCACGTGGGCGCCCACCGCGCTCGCCGCCTGCGCCAGCACCACCGGTGCGACGGCCGTGGTGTTCCAGTCGGCGTAGGCGTACGCGGTGTTGATCAGCAGGTCGGGCCGTACATCGGCGACCACCGCGGCGAGCGACTGCGGCGCGGCGAGATCGACCGCGATCGAGCGTACGGACGGCAGGTCCACCGGGGTGCGGTGGACGGTCGTGACGACCTCGTCGCCCCGCTCTAGGAGTTCGCGGACGAGGTGACTGCCGAGCGCGCCGGACCCGCCGGTGACCAGCACCCGCATCAGCGAGCGGCCTGCTGTTCCCGTCGGGCGCGCAGGAAGGCGCTCACGAAGATGAAGACGATCATGACGATGGCGAACCACCAGGCGTACCGCGACAGCTGGCTGACGAGGTCCTTCGCCGGAGCCCCGATGCGGAACCCGAGGTACATCCACAGACCGCGGTAGGCCAGGCCGCCGAGGAAGTCGATGAACATGTAGGTGCGTGCCTTCATCCCCACGTCACCGACGAAGGCGGCGACGATCGCGCGGGGCAGGAACGGGACGAACCACGCCAGGAAGATCGCCGGACCACCGAAGCGGCGGGCCAGGGTCTCGGCGTAACGACCGGTGCGGGCGGCCCACTTGGACCGGCCGCTCATCACCTCGATGATGCCGTGGCCCCACAGCTTCCCGGCCCACCAGAAGATCCAGTCGAACTTGATCGACGTCAGCGCGGCGGCGATCAGCGCGACCCACCACCAGGGCTCGTGGCCGGTCGACGCGCGGGCGCCGATGTCGACCATCGCGATGTTCGACCCGGTCGCGAACGCGAGTTCGTACGATCCGAGCCCGAGCAGCACACCGCGTAGCGGCAGCATCGCGATGCCGTAGACGCCGAGCAGCGCGAACGCCGTCCAGCACCGCTTGTCGGCCTTCGTCGGTGCGCCCTGCCAGGGCAGGCGCTGGTCCTCCCACCACTCCTTCTTGCGGGGTGCGTCATCACCCGGCTCGTCCGTCGCGTCGGCCGTGCGCGCCGCGTCGTCCGGCTCGGAGGTCATCGGGATTCCTTCCGCAGCACCACGAGGTCGTCGCGGTGGATCACTTCACGTTCGTACTCAGGGCCCAACGAACGGGCCAGCTCCTTGGTGCTCCGTCCGAGCATCCCGGGCAGTTCGCGGGCGTCGTAGTTCACCAGTCCGCGGGCCACGGCAACGCCGTTCGGGTCGACGAGATCGACCGCGTCGCCGGCGACGAACCGTCCGCTGACCGACCGGATCCCGGCCGGCAGCAACGACTTCCCGCGCTGCACGACCGCCGCGACCGCACCGTCGTCGAGGTGCAACTGCCCCTGCGGGTTGGTGGCGTGGGCGAGCCAGAGCTGCCGGGCGTGACGCGTACGCGGCAGCGGCCGGAACACGGTTCCCACCGGTTCGCCGGCGATCGCCGGGGCGGCCTGGGCGGCACTGGTCAGCACGGTCGTGATCCCGGCGGACGTCGCGATCCGGGCGGCCTCGACCTTGGTCACCATGCCGCCGGTGCCGACCCCGGATCCGGTGCCACCGATCTCCACCGCGTCGAGCTGCGCCTGGTCGGCGACGACGTCGATCCGGCGGGTGCCCGGACGGCTCGGCGGGCCGTCGTACAGCCCGTCGACGTCGGACAGCAGGATCAGGGTGTCGGCGTCGATGAGGTGGGCCACCAGCGCGGCGAGGCGGTCGTTGTCGCCGAACCGGATCTCGTGGGTCGCGACGGTGTCGTTCTCGTTGACGACCGGCACGACGCCGAGGCCGAGCAGTTTGTCGAGGGTGCGCTTGGCGTTGGTGTAGTGGCCTCGCCGGGTCACGTCGTCGCTGGTCAGCAACACCTGACCGGTCACCAGCCCGTGGCGCGCGAAGGCGGCGGTGTACGCCGCGACCAACGCCCCCTGGCCGACGCTCGCGGCGGCCTGCTGGGTGGCGAGGTCGCGCGGGCGACGCTTCAATTCCAGCGGTCCGAGACCGGCCGCGATCGCACCGGACGAGACCAGCACGACGTCGGTGCCGGCGAGCGTACGGGCCGCGATAGCGTCCGACAGCCGCTGTACGGCGTCGGCGTCGAGACCGCCGCCGGGCAGGGTCAGCGAACTGGACCCGACCTTCACCACCATCCGTGTGGCAGCACGAACGGCGTGGTGCACGTCAGCGGCTTCGGGGGTGGTCACGGGTCGAGGGTACGTGCGTCCGGCTCAGTCGTCGTCGTCGGTCCACAGACCCGACTGGCGCTCGGTCCACAGCTCCTCGCGGGCCTCGCGCTGGGCGTCCTTGCGGGCGTGGAACTCCTCGCGGCGCTCCGCACGGGTCGGACGCGAGCTCTCCTCCAACCGCAGGTCGGTGCCTCGGGCACCGAGCAGCTCGGCGCCCGCCTGCAGGGTGGGCTCCCAGTCGAAGACGACGGCGTTCTCCTCGGGGCCGATGACGACGGTCGAGCCCGGCACGGCGCCGGCCTTGAACAGTTCGTCCTCGACGCCGAGGCGGGCGAGCCGGTCGGCGAGGTAGCCGACGGCCTCGTCGTTGTTGAAGTCGGTCTGGCGCACCCAGCGGGTCGGCCGCTCGCCGATCACGCGGAAGATCGGGTTCTCGCCGCCCTCGACCTTGATCCGGAAGCCGTGGTCGTCGACGGCCTTCGGACGCAGCACGACACGCTGCGGCACGATGTCTGCCTCGATCTCGGCGCGGGCCTGGGCGACGTGCTTGGCCAGCGAGAAGCCGAGTTCCTTCAGACCGCGGTGCGCGACCGCGGACACGATGTGGACCTCGAGGCCGCGGGCCTCCAGGTCGGGCTTCACGAACTCGGCCAGCTCGAGGGCGTCGGGCACATCGGCCTTGTTCAGCACCACGATGCGGGTGCGCTCCGACAGCGGCTTGCCGCCGAGGGTGTCGTCGGCGACGTACTCCGACAGTTCGTGCTCGATCGCCTCGAGGTCACTCATCGGGTCGCGACCGGGCTCGAGGGTGGCGCAGTCGACGACGTGGACCAGCACCGAGCAGCGCTCGACGTGGCGTAGGAACTCCAGGCCGAGGCCCTTGCCCTGGCTGGCACCCGGGATCAGGCCCGGCACGTCGGCGATCGTGTAGCGCTCGGAACCGGCGGTGACGACACCGAGGTTCGGCACCAGCGTGGTGAACGGGTAGTCGGCGATCTTCGGCTTGGCCGCCGACATCACCGACACCAGCGAGGACTTGCCGGCCGACGGGAAACCGATCAGCGCGACGTCGGCGAGCGTCTTGAGCTCCAGCACGACATCGAGTTCGTCACCGGGCTCACCCAACAGGGCGAAACCGGGAGCCTTGCGGCGGGGCGAGGCCAACGCCTTGTTGCCGAGACCGCCGCGACCACCCTGGGCGACCACGAACCGGGTTCCGGCGCCCACCAGGTCGGCGAGGATCTCGCCCTTGGTCGACTTCACCACGGTGCCCTCGGGAACGCGCAGCACCATGTCCTCGCCGTCGGCGCCGTTGCGCTCGTCACCGGCGCCCGGCTTGCCGTTGGTGGCCTTGCGGTGCGGGGTGTGGTGGTACTCCAGCAGGGTCGTCACCTGCGGGTCGACCTCGAGCAGGACATCGCCGCCCCGGCCCCCGTTGCCGCCGTCCGGACCGCCCAACGGCTTGAACTTCTCACGGTGCACCGACGCGACGCCGTGGCCGCCCTTGCCCGCGCTGACGTGCAGCACGACTCGGTCGACGAAATTGGTGGCCATCTGGCGCTCCTAGCAAAGGGGTGGTGAACGACGGTGCAGGGTGGGTCCGAACTCGGACCCACCCTGCACCGGAAAACTACGTACGACTAGTCGGAGGTTCAGGCCTCGGACTGGACGATGTTGACCGTCTTGCGGCCACGCTTGCTGCCGAACTCGACAGCACCGGGGACGAGCGCGAACAGCGTGTCGTCCTTGCCGCGGCCGACGCCCTCGCCCGGGTGGAAGTGAGTGCCGCGCTGGCGGACGATGATCTCGCCGGCGCCGACGACCTGACCGCCGAAGCGCTTCACGCCGAGTCGCTGTGCGTTGGAGTCACGACCGTTACGGGTCGAGGACGCACCCTTCTTGTGTGCCATGTCTGTGTCCTAACTGTTCGTGAGCGGGAGGCTCAGGCCTCGATCGCGGTGACCTTGACGCGGGTCAGCGGCTGGCGGTGACCCTGGCGCTTGCGGTAGCCGGTCTTGTTCTTGTACTTGATGATGGTGATCTTCGGACCCTTGGCGGCCTCGACGACCTCGGCCTTCACGGAGACCTTCGCCAGCTTCTCGGCGTCGGAGGTCACCTTGTCACCGTCGACCAGCAGAATCGCCTTGAGGTCGATGGACTCGCCGGCCTTCACGGCCACCTTGTCAATGGTCAGCACATCGCCCACGGAGACCTTCTCCTGGCGACCGCCTGCGCGAACAATCGCGTACACGTCGTAACTCACTTTCGTTGTGGCGCACTCGCTCTGTCTGAACCGGCCAACAGCAACCCCGGGTGGGACGTCGGCTCGGTGGGCACACCGAGGGACTACTTTACTGGTTCTGGTCTCCGGACTCCAAATTCGCCGGAGGACCGGCAGGAGCCACCACGCGGGCCCGCTTCGGGCGACGCTTCACCGGGGTCTTCGACACCGGGGCGACGGGCTCGGCCGGACCGCTCGACGCCGTCGAGGCACCGCTGTCGCCGGCCTGTTCGGCCGCGGCAGCCGCGGTGACGGTGACCGGGACGTCCACCGGTGCGGCAGACTCGGTCGGGGCCACCGACGGCGACCCCGCGCGGCGCGAACCGCGACGCTTGCGGGCCGGAGCCTCCACCTTCGTCTCGGCCTTCGGCTCGGTATTCGCGTCGGCGACGGTTGCGACCGGCTCCGCCTTCTCAGCCTTCGGCTCCGACGTCTCGACGGGCTTCGACTGCTGCTCGGCCTGCTGGGCGATCGGCTCGACCTCGGCCAGGACGTCCTCGACCTTCTTGTCGCCGGCCAGCGCGGCGGCGTGGGCCGCGGCCGCGATCTGAGCTGCGGTCGGGCCGGAGTGCG
>JASLFY010000003.1 GCA_030150425.1 Yimella sp.
CGTCGAAGCGACGCGGGCCACGGTCGTCACGGTTGAAGTCACGGCCGCCACGGTTGTCGTCACGGTCGAAGCGGCGCGGACCACGGTTGTCGCGGCTGTCGCGATCGTCGCGGTTGAAGTTGCGGTCGCGGTCGTAGCCGCGGCCCCGCTCGCTGGACGGGCGGCGCACCTCGGAGCGGCGGGCCTCGGTCTTCTGGGTGCGGGTCCAGCGGGCCTTCTTGCCGCCGGAGAATGCGTTGTTCTTGGGCATGGCTGCCTCTTTCCTCGTCGTGGCATCACGAGGAGTCGCACGTCAGTCCGAGGAGTATCGGTCGTTGCGTTCTCGCGTGGGTCGCCGGCCCTGAGTCGACTCAGCGGTCCGGGAACAGTGATGCCGGAGATCTCGGCGCCCACGAAACGAAGGTAAGAAAAATGAACGCAAGATCGGTGAATGGTCCCTCCACCATAGCGGGCCGGGGTCGATCCTTCGAAATCGAAGCGGTCCCGCAACGGGGTGAGATCGCCCACATCCGCTCGAGGTGACTGGTTTTCGGTGAGGTGACTGCCCATGCCCAGTCACCTCACCGACAACCAGTCACCTCACGGAATTGAGCGGTTGCTCAAATGGGCATATCCTCGAGTTGAGCGAACGCTCAATCCCTGGGGAGGACTTCATGCGTACGACCAACTACTGGCTCTTCTGCCTCTGGCTCCTGGTCGCCGTCGCCGGCGCTCTCACGCTTCTCGGCATGTTCACGATCGGGCCGTTCGTCGCACCGGTCGCGCTCCTGCTGTTCGTGGTCGCCACGATCGGGACGGTGCGCCGCCCCGGCCGGGTCCACAGCACCCTGGGCGCACTGGTCCCCCTCCCCTGGGCCGCCGTGCTGGTCGCGGCGTACGTCGCCCCGGTCGGCGCGCTCGTCGGCTGCATCGCCGGCTCCGTCCTCGCGTCGGTCGCGATCGGTGTCGCCTTCGGGGTCTGCGAGGGCCGCCGTACGAGCGTGCCGGGCACCGCCCGATGACCGCCACCCGCGACCGCCTGATCACGGCGACGATCGACCTGATCCGGACCGAGGGACTCGCCGCCGTCTCCGCACGCTCCGTCGGCCGGGTCGCCGACGCCAACCAGGCCCTGGTCTTCTACCACTTCGGCACCCGCGCGGCACTGGTGGAAGCCGCGTACGACACCAGCGTCGCCGCCGCCACTCAGGACTACGCCGACCAGCTCGGACAGGCGAACTCGGTCGGTGATCTGCTCGCCGTCGCCGACCGCATCCGCGCGACCGAACAGGGGCGCGGGAACGTACAGCTGATGGGCCAACTGCTCGCCGGCGCGCAACACGACGACGCCCTGCGTACGCTCGCCGTCCGGTCGGTCGAGGCGTGGGCCGACGCCGTCGAGCCGGCCGTACGTCGAGCCCTGTCCGACGGTGTCCTCGCCGATCTCGTCGACCCGGCCGCCGTCACCCGGCTGCTGTGCGCCGCGTTGCTCGGCTTCGAGCTCTACAGCGGCATCGACCCCGAACGCGCCGAGAGCGCGTTCGGGGTCCTGGCCGATCTGGCTGCCCTGGCCGAGGTGATCGACGACCTCCCCGCCCCCGCCGTACGCGCGGTGCGGGCCGGTCTGCGTCGCCGCCTCGGCCGGCGGGTCAGTCCGTCGTAGTTTCCGGCGAGCCCTGCTCGGCGCGGGCCGCCTGCTCGACCGCGCGGGCGACGACGGTCGAGATGTCCGGCTGGAAAACGCTCGGTATGATGTACGCCGGATTCAGCTCGTCGGTCGACACGACGTCGGCGAGCGCCTCCGCGGCAGCCAGCATGATGCCGTCGGAGATGCCACCGGCCTGCGCGTCGATCAGACCGCGGAAGACGCCCGGGAAGACCAGCACGTTGTTGATCTGGTTGGCGAAGTCGCTGCGCCCGGTGGCGACCACGGTGGCGTGCTGCGCCGCGGCGTTCGGGTCGACCTCCGGCTGCGGGTTGGCGAGCGCGAACACGATCGCGTCGTCGTTCATCTTCGCGATGTCGTCGCCGTCGAGAAGATTCGGCGCGGAGACGCCGATGAAGACGTCGGCGCCCTCGATGACGTCCTTGAGCGAGCCGGACAGGCCGCGCGGGTTGGTGTTCTCGGCGACCCAGGACAGGAACTTGTCCTTGCCGGCGACGATGTCGGCGCGGTCGGTGGTGACCACACCGTTGATGTCGGAGACGACGACATCCTTCGCGCCGGCGTGCAGCAGCAGCCGGGTGATCGCGGTGCCCGCGGCGCCCGCTCCGGACTGGACGATGCGTACGTCGGACAGTTCCTTGCCGACCACCCGCAGCGCGTTGCGCAGCGCGGCGAGCACCACGATCGCGGTGCCGTGCTGGTCGTCGTGGAAGACCGGGATGTCGAGCTCGTCGCGCAGGCGGCGCTCGATGTCGAAACAGCGCGGCGCCGCGATGTCCTCGAGGTTGATGCCGGCGAAGACCGGTGCGATCGCCTTGACCGTGCGCACGATCTCGTCGGGGTCCTTGGTGTCCAGGCAGATGGGGAAGGCGTCGATGTCGGCGAACCGCTTGAACAGGGCGGCCTTACCCTCCATCACCGGCATCGCGGCCAGCGGGCCGATGTCGCCCAGGCCGAGCACCGCGGTGCCGTCGGTGACCACGGCGATCGTGTTGCGCTTGATGGTGAGTCGGCGGGCGTCCTCGGGGTTGTCGTGGATCGCCATGCAGACCCGCGCGACGCCCGGGGTGTAGACCATCGACAGGTCGTCACGGTTGCGGATCGGCTGCTTGGACTTGATCTCGATCTTGCCGCCGAGGTGGGCCAGGAAGGTGCGGTCGCTGACCTTGTGGACGACGACGCCCTCGATGCCGCGCATCGCCTCGACGATCTGGTCGGCGTGGTCGCTGTCGTGCGGCGCGACGGTGACGTCGATCTTCAACCGGTTGTGGTCGGACGAGGTGATGTCCAGACCGGTGATCAGACCGCCGGTGCGTTCGATGGTCCCGGTGAGCTCACTGATCGCGGTCGCTCGACCGGGAAGTTCGAGGCGGACGGTGATCGAGTTGGAGACCGAGGGCATCGCTGTCATGGCACTTTCATACCGCGTCGGCCGCGAGCCGTGGCAACTGCCTCCCCGTGCGAGGCTGTGACAATGAGGCCTTCCAGCACCGGAGTCACCGTCGTCGGCACCGCAACTGTGCCCCTCGAAACGACACACGTACGACTGACCGTCGCCGTCGAGTCGATCGCCGCCACCGCCGCGCCGGCACTGGACGACAACACCGCCGCGGCCCAGCGGCTGCTCGACGCCGTGTCGGGCGCCGGCGTCCCGCCGGAACGCGTACGAACCCTGGGGCTGACGCTCGACGCCCGATGGGGCGAGGGCGACCGGATCACCGGCCACGTCGCGCGGCAGCGGTTCGTGGTCGAGGCACCGCAGGTCGCGACCATCTCCGCGCTGCTCACCGACCTCGGTGACCGGCTCGGCGACCGGTTGCGTTTGGAGAACGTCGAGATGGGCCAGCAGCCGTCGGCCGAGGCGATCGGCGCCAGCGAACGCGACGCCTTTGCCGATGCCCTGTCCCGCGCGACCCAGTTGGCGGAGACGGCCGGTCGCCGCCTGGGCGAGGTGCGCTCGGTGTCGGTGGAGCCCGGTGACGGGCGCGGTCCCCACCCGGTCGCGTTCAAGGCCGCGTCGCTCGCGCCGGGCGAGGGATCGCTGACCACCGCGGTGCGGGTGAGCTGGGACTGGGCCTGAGGACTGCGACAGCCGCACAGCGTGACGTGTCCAGGGGTGGTGGAGGTGGCGGGAATCGAACCCGCGTCCGCCAACCGTGAGAAGGGACTTCTCCGGGCGCAGTGCGCTGTGGATTTTCTCGGCCCCGGGGCTCGCGCGCACACGTTCCCTGACAGGCCCAGCCGAGTAAGAGTCCCGCGTCGCCCCTCGGCGTGACGACGCAGCAAGTTCTCTAGCTGACGCCAGACACTGAGTCGAGAACTACCTCAGGCTGACGGACTTCGGGGCTCGCTCAGGCGGCGAGGGCGAAGTCGGTGCGCTTGTTGTTGGCACCTATTGGTTTGCACGGAGCGTTTACGAGATAACCGTGCATCCTCGGCCCGCTTCTCCCTTGACGGCGATCGACGTCGAAACCGATCACCCCCGTGGGGCGGACACGTCACGCTGTGCAGTTGTCAACCGTTCGATCCTAACGAAGCAACCCGGCCGCCCGCGACTTCATTCCGCGCGGGCGGCCGCGTGCCCCGGCAATCAGCGGAAGTCGGGGCGCAGCGGGTACGCGCCGACCCCGTGGTCGTCGAGCTTCTGCCCGAGGATCTGGTGCAGCTGAATGTTGTTGTGTTCGAAGCCGATCGACGATCCGGCGAGGTAGAGACCCCAGACCCGCGCGGTGCCCAGGTCGGACAGCCGTACGCACTCGTCCCAGTTCGCCGACAGGTTCTTCGCCCACGCGCGGGTGGTGCGGGCGTAGTGCTCGCGCAGGTCCTCCAAGTGACGGACCTCGAAACCGGTGCGCTGCATCGTCTGCACCAGCACACCCGCCGAGGCGAGCTCGCCGTCCGGGAAGACGTAGCGGTTGATGAACCCGCCCTTGCTCAGACCGCTGCGGTTGGCGTCGGCGTAGGTGATGCAGTGGTTCAGCAGCCGGCCGCCCGGCTTCAGCTTGGCGTAGAGCGACTGGAAGTACGACGGGTAGTTCTTCACGCCGATGTGCTCGGTGAGCCCGATCGAACTGATCGCGTCGAAGTCGGTCTCGGCGACGTCGCGGTAGTCGGTGAAGCGCACCGACGCACGGTCGGCCAACCCCTCGTGCTCCAGCCACGCCTGGCCGTACGACGCCTGCTCCTTCGACAGCGTCGCCCCGATCGCGGTGACGCCGTAGTGCTTGACGGCGTGGCGCACCATGCCGCCCCAACCGCAGCCGACGTCGAGCAGCCGCATCCCCGGCTCCAGCCCGAGCTTGCGGCAGACGAGGTCGAACTTGTGCTCCTGCGCCTCCTCCAACGTCGCCCCGTCATGCGGGTACGCGGCGCAGGTGTAGGCCATCGACGGACCGAGCACCAACTCGTAGAAGTCGTTGCTGACGTCGTAGTGGTGCTTGATCGCCTCGGCGTCGCGACCGCGCGAGTGGCGGGCGCCGGACAGGATCCGACGCCACTGGGCCGGCCGCTCCTGCGGCGGCAGCTCCGGCGGGCTGAACGACTTCAGCCCGAGCGACGGCAGGGTCTTGGCGACGTCGGCCGGCTTGGCGCGCAGCTGCTGGAAGCCGACCATGAAGTGCTGCAGGAAGTCGTACGGATCGCCCGGGTCCATCCCGTCGATCGTCAGGTCGCCCATGATGTACGCGCGGGCCAGGCCCAGCTCGCCCGGCGCGGTGACCAGGTAGCGCAGGGCGCGCTCGTTGCGCAGCTCGATCTCGAACGCGGCGTCCGGGTTGCCGCCGGTCGAACCGTCGTACGCCCGCAGCCGGAACGGCACGTCCGTTCCGAGCAGGGAGTCGGAGATCTGGGCGATCGTCATGTGGGTCGCGACGCTCATCGGCGTTCCACCACCTTCGTGTAGAGGTCGGGCAGTCGCCCGGCCGGATCGAACTTCTGCTTGAGCTCGGCGTAGGCGGCACCGCCGTACATCCGGGCGAAGTCTTCCCGCGTGTAATACGCGTCGCTGTAGAGCGACTTGTGGCCGTCGTGGTCGTCGACGACGCGCTCGATCAGCTTGTTGGTGTCGCCGTCCTGACCGCCCTCCGGGATCTCGACGGTGCCCCAGAACCCGACGTTGACGTAGGGCTCGCCGGGTCGCATCGGGTACAGCGGCCACGGGGTGGCGCCGGCATCACGCTCGCGAACTGCCAACGGACACAACCAGATCGGGCGCATCGGGATGGTGTCGAGGAACCAGCGGACGAACTCCGCGGTGCGCTCGAGCGGGATCTCGACGTCCTGCACCACCCGCTCGCGCGGGGCCTTGCCGCGACGGGCGTCGAGCTTGGCCATCCAGCCGTGCCGGTTCTCGAAGCGGATCACCTTGCCGTAGGTCTCGCTGCGCAGGTAGCGGTTCGGCACCACCTTGCGCACCAGCGGGTGCTGCACCCCAAGCGCCTTGCTGCACCAGAACCAGTCGGTGTCCCAGCGCCACAGGTAGTCGTGGATGCTCAGGTGGTCCTCCGCCTTCTCGCGCAGCGAGAGGTAGAACGGCGTCGAGAGGTACTCGGAGCGACGCGGCGCGTCGTCGACCTGCTGGCCGAGCACCAGCACGAGGTCGTCCTTCTCGAAGGCGACGCCGTCGACGAAGTCGACCGGCTCCCCCGCGTACGACCCCGTGATGGCCTCGGTCATCGCCTCGACGAATCCGTCGATCGAGTCGAACCGGATGTTGCGGAGGCGGACGTACGGCTTCACCTGCTCGAGCTCGATCCGCAGCCGGACCGAGTAGCCGAGCGAGCCGTAGGAGTTCGGGAAGCCGCGGAACAGGTCGGAGTTCTCGGTGCGGCTGGCGGTCACCAGGTCACCGGACCCGGTGAGCACGTCGAGGTCGATCACCGACTCGTGCGGCAGGCCGTTGCGGTACGAGGTCGACTCGATGCCCAGACCGGTGACCGCGCCGCCGAGCGTGATGGTGCGCAACTGCGGCACCACCCGTGGCATCAGACCGTGCGGCAGGGTCGCGTCGACGATGGTTTCGTACGTCGCCATCCCCTGCACCTGCGCCGTCCGGGCCTGCGGGTCGATGTCGATCACCGACGCCAGCCCGCTCACGTCAAGGCCGCTCGCGCCGGTCGCCTGGCGCGGCCGGAACAGGTTCGAGGTCGACTTCGCCAGCCGGATGGGCGCGCCCTCGGGCATGGCCCGCAGTTGCTCCTGAAGTCCGGCGACGGCCCGCTGGTGGGCTGCCGCCCCGATCGGTGTTGCCGCTGCTGGTGTCACCGGACGCCTTTCCCGAGATTCATAGTTGTACTCACCATTTACATCGTCCCACCGGCGTCCGAGGCGGCTGCGCCGGGTCTGCACGACCGGCCGAGGAACCGTCGCCCCGCCGGGTCACCAACTGCTCGAGCCGCCGCCCCCACCGCCGCCGCCGGCGAACCCTCCGCCGCCGAAGCCACCGCCTCCGCCGAAGGCCGAACCGCCGGACGACCCGGGGGTCGCGGCGAAGGTCCCGGCGGCCATCGTGCCGAAGTCGTCGAGGCTGTCGCCGAGTCCGCCGAAACCACCGAAGTCGCCGCCGATCGGGATGTACCACCCCGGCATGACCAGCGGGGTTCCGGCCGCTTCCGCGGCCGCGGCGACCTGGGCGAACTTGCCCGCCCACTGCTTCGCGATGCCGAACACGACGGCGTACGGCATGTACCGGCTGAACAGGTCGGCCGCCTCGTCGAACTTGATCTGGTTCGCCTCCGCCGTCACGAGGTACTCCTTGAACCCTAGCGACTGCGCGGTGACCGCCGAACCGGCGGCCGTGCGCGAGGCCATACGCCGGCCCATGAACATCACGATCACGCCGGCCAGCGCCAGCCCGACCGGCAGCCCGATCGCGGCCACCGCCAGCTTCGGCAGCACGAAGAACCCCAGGACCGCGGCGCCGATGAACAGCATCCCGACCGCCTGGAACCGGCCACGCACCGCCTGCGGCGAACTGCGGAACCAGCCGCGCTGCACGGTCTCGGTGTACATCTGCCCCTGGGCTCGGGTCATCCAGGACTTGAGGTGGTTGCGCAGTTCGGACAACCGCACGGGGGTTCCGAACTGGAAGATGCCGTCCCACACGGTCTGCTCGTACGGCAGCAGGTCGTCCGCGCCGGGCTGGCGGGCGACCGCCAGTTCCCAGTCGGTCCGTTTGAACACGCTCCCGGACTCCACCTGCCGCATGGTCAGATGGCCGCGGACCGCGAGGTCGACGATCGTCGCCGACAGATCGACCAGACCGGCGTCCTCGTCGATCACGGTGCCCATCAGCCCCGGGCGGATCCCCTGCGGCGGCTGGAACTGCACGGCCACGATCGGCTTCCCGCCGCGGACCACCGAGGTGTCCTGGCCGGGCGCGGGTTCCAGGCCCGGCGTCACACCGGAGTACCGCTCGTCACGACCGCGCTTCCAGACCGCGACGCCCATCGCGCTCGCCGCGACCAGCGGCAGGCCGATGCCGGCACCGACACCGACGGCACCGAGAGCCCGGCTGGCCGCCGGCGACAGGCCGCTGCCATCACCGCCCCAGGAGTTGTCCGAGCTGTCGGTGGACCCGGCCGGCACCAGATCGGGATCGGTGTCGGTGAAGGCCGCGGCCGGCATCTCGGTGGCGATCGTGACCTGCTGGTTCGCCGCCAGCCCGGTCGCGGAGAAGTGCGCGGTCGCGCCCGGCGTCGCCGGGCAGGTGCGGTCGGAGCTGGTCACCCCGAGGAAGCAGATCGCGCGGGTGCTCGGCGCCGGACCGGTGACCGTGGCGGCGTACGAGTCGATCGGGACGTCGTTCTGCGAACCGGTCGAATTCCAGTAGAACTCGACGGTGTCGGTGTTCTGCTGCAGGTTCACGACGTGGGCGAGGGTGTAGTGCAGGACGTAGGTCTGCACCCCGCGTACGATCCGGTCCGGGTCGCCGATCCGGATCACGCTGCCGGCGCCCTGGTCACTCACCGACACCTGCGCCGGTGCGCCGGACGGGCTGGTCGCGGAGACGTCGCTCAACGCGTACCGGCGGGCTTTCTGCGGATCGGGCGAATAGCCCTGCTCGGTCACCAGCAGGCGCTTCAGCCCGTGGGAGGAATCGCCGACGAACTGGTACTTCAGCGTCTCGGTGACCTGCACCGAGCCGTCGGCCTTGACCGAGTAGTCCGAGGTCCACTGCAGATAGCGCTCGCCGGTGGCTGCCTGGGCGACCGACATCGACCCGAGAGCCGGCAACAAGGTCCACAGGAGGGTGGCCGTCACCGCGGTGAGCAGCGCCCAAGCACGTCGCATGCTGCGAGCTTAGGCGTCGGCGCCCTCCTGGGGGCGGTGGGCCGGGAGCAGCACCGTCGCGACGAAGGTGAGGACCGCCAGCGCGACCATCGCCCACCCCGCCGCCGGGGCACCACCGTCGGCGACGGTGAACCCGCACGGCACCAGCAGCACGTTCCAGACCAGCGTCGGGGTGCGGGCCACGGCGTTGTGCCGCCACAGGAACCAGGCCAGCGCCGCGCAGCAGGCGGCGAGCGCCCACAGGGTCAGCCCGAAGGAGATTGCGCGCGCGTTCAGGTCGACGGCGGCGACCGCGCCGACGACGATCAGGGCGATCGCCTGCAGGGCCATCAGGCCGGCGGCCACCGTCCAGACGCGGGTGCGGGTCGCGGGCCGAGCATCAGTTCCGGGCACGGGTAAACCTCACGCAGATGTCAATGTGATGAAGGGAACACCTTCGAAACGGAAAGATTCGACGAAAACCCTTGTGCCGTCCCGCCGTGTCTGTGAATCTAGAACGTCGGTGGTCCGACCACGATTATCCATGCGCGCCGCACCCAGCGCCGACCCCCTCGGATCACCACCCGACCCACTGGACGTCCGAAGGAGCACGACCACTATGGATTGGCGCAACCGCGCTGCTTGCCTCGAAGAGGACCCCGAGCTGTTCTTCCCGATCGGGAACACCGGGCCCGCGCTGCAGCAGATCGAGGACGCCAAACTCGTGTGTCGTCGCTGCGAGGTCATCGACACCTGTCTGAAGTGGGCCATCGAGACCGGCCAGGACGCCGGCGTCTGGGGCGGTCTGTCCGAGGACGAGCGCCGGGCGATGAAGCGCCGCAACGCGCGCGCCCGTCGGGCCGGCTGACCGACGCTCCTCACCCCTTCGCCCGCGGCACATCCCGCAACAGGGCGTTGAACCGTACGGCTGTCCCTCGGGGCAGCCGTTCCCATTGGATGTCCCCACGCAGGTCGGCGACCAGCGACCGCACGATCTGCACGCCGAGCCCGCCGTGTTGCGGGTCGAACCCGGACGGCAACCCGGCGCCGTCGTCGAACACCGCGACGTGCAGCGCGTCGCCGGTCGGTGCCGCCTCCCGCCGCACCCGCACCACGATCTCTCCCCCGGCTCCGGACTCCGCCCCGGCCTCGTCACCCGCCGGCGCCGCGAACCCGTGTTCCACCGCGTTCTGACACAGCTCGGCCAGCACCATCGCCAACGCCGTCGCGTCCTCCGAACACAGCGTCCCGAACGACCCTTCCAGTCGCCCGCGGACGGCCGCGCCCGACCGGTTGCCCAACTCGAGTGAGGCCTGCAGCGTCCGGCCGGCGATCTCGTCGAACTCCAGGTGGTCGTCCAACCGTGAGCTGAGGGTGTCGTGGACCGCCGCGATCGTCGCCACCCGGCGTACGGCGTCGTTCAGCGCGGCGCGCCCGCTCTCGTCGTCGATCCGCCGCGCCTGCAGCCGCAGCACCGCCGCGACGGTCTGCAGGTTGTTCTTCACCCGGTGGTGGATCTCGCGGATCGTGACGTCCTTGGTCGCCAGCTCCTGTTCCCGCCGCCGCAACTCGCTGACGTCCCGGGCGAGCAGCACGGCGCCCAGGCCGCGGCCGGCGTCGCGCAACGGGATCGACCGGAACACCACCGTCGCCGAGCGGGTCTGCACCTCGCAGCGCGCGGCGGCGCGGCCCAACAGGACCTGGGTGAGCTCCTGGTCGACCGGTCCGCGCGGGTGCAGCAGAGCCCGGACGAGCGCGGCGAGGTTCGCGCCGATGAGGTCTCCCTCGTAGCCGAGGCGGTGCACCGCCGACACCCCGTTCGGGCTGGCGTAGGTGATGTTGCCCTGTCCGTCGACGCGGATCACCCCGTCGCCCACCCGCGGCGCACCGCGGTACCCGGCGCCGTCGCCCTGCTGCGGGAACTCACCGACGGAGATCATCCGGCACAGCGCGTCAGCCGTGGCGAGATAGGTGACCTCGAGTCGGCTCGGGGTACGCATCGAGGCGAGGTTGGTGTGCCGGGTCAACACGGCCGCCACCCGGCCCTCGCGGACCACCGGGATCGCCTCCTCCCGCACCGGCATGTCGCCCCGCCATACGGTCTGGCCGGCGCGCACGATCCGGCGGTCGTCGTACGCCTGCTGCACGGTGCGGGCGCGCGTGGCCGCGATCGGCTCACCGACGAGGTCCTCGGTGAACACTCCCACACCGGTGGTCGGCCGGGCGTGCGCGGCCGCGACCCAGCGGTCGGCGCCGTCGCGGACCCAGAGCACCAGGTCGGCGAACGAGAGGTCCGCGATCAGCTGCCAGTCCCCCACCAACAGGTGCAACCAGTCGGTGTCGGCGGGGTCGAGATGCCGGCTGCGCAGGACATCGCTCATCGTGGGCATTCCCGCAGGATAAAACCCCGGGCCCGGACGCTCACTCGGCGTCCGGGCCCGGGCTGGTGTCCGGTGCTCAGTTGGAGCTGCGGATCGCACCGCGCAGACTGCGCAGAGCGACCGACAGCGGCGCCAGACCGGGCTCCTTCAGGTTGCGTACACCCTCCAGCGACTTCACCACGCGCCCCAACGAATCGGGGTTCGCGGCCTCCCACGCGGCGACCCGGATCAGCGGGTCGTCGGAGGTCGAGGTCGAGGACAGCACGGCCGCGGTGAACGACTCGAGCACGACGTAGAGGTCGTCGCGCATCGCGCCCCGCGCCAACGAGTCCCACCGGTCCTCGCGCGGCAACGCACTCACCGCACCGAGCAGGGCGTCGATGCCGATCCGCTCGGACACCGCGAAGTACGTCGTCGCGACGGCCTCGGGGTTCTCGCCGGACGACGTGGCCAACTCGGCCACGTCGAGCAGCGAGAAGGTGTCGAGCAGCCCGGCGGACCGACCGGCCAGCTCCGGGCTGATGCCCTTGGCGACCAGCGCGTCCCGGTTGCGCTCCCAGCGCTCGCGCTCGCTGCCGCGCAGCATGTCCGGTACCTTCTCCGACAGCTGCTGCACGACCGGGCGCAGCCGCTCGATCTCCTGACCGACCGGCAGACCGGACGGTCGGCTGTTGAGCAGCCAGCGCGCGGCACGGTCGATCAGGCGACGGAACTCCAGGTAGAGCGCGGTCTGTGCTCCCGTCGTGACCTGGTTGTCGAGCGCCTCGACCTCGTGGACGAAGCCGCTGAGGTCGAACACCTCGCGGGCGATGACGTAGGCCCGACCGATCCGCTCCGGCGACGCGCCCGTCTCCTCGATCAGCCGGAAGGCGAAGGTGATGCCGCCGCGGTTGATCATCGAGTTGACGATCGCGTTGACGATGATCTCCGAACGCAGCGGGTGGCCGGCCAGATCACCGGCGAAGCTCTCCCGGATCCGCTGCGGGAAGTAGTCGGCCAGGGTGCGGTCGAACCACGGGTCGGAGGTCAGCTCGCTGGAGCCGAGGTCGTTCTTCAGCGCCAGTTTCGCGTAGGCGACCAGCACACTCAGCTCGGGCGAGGTGAGGCCCTCCCCGGCCTGGATCCGGCGGGTGAGTTCGTCCTCGGCCGGCAAGAACTCCAGCGCGCGGTCCAACTCGCCGCGACCCTCCAGCCACTTGATCAGTCGCTCGTGGACGGTGGCCATCAGACCGGTCTGCGCCCGGGCGTTGCCCAGCAGGGTGTTCTGCTCGTAGTTGTCGCGCAACACCTGGTCACCGACCTCGTCGGTCATCGACGCCAGGATCTCGTTGCGCTCCGCCAGGTCGAACCGGCCGCGACGCATCAGGTCCGTCAACAGGATCTTGATGTTGACCTCGTGGTCGGAGGTGTCGACACCGGCGGAGTTGTCGATCGCGTCGGTGTTGACGCGTACTCCATGCTGCGCGGCTTCGATGCGACCCAACTGGCTCGCGCCGAGGTTGCCGCCCTCACCGATAACCTTGCAGCGCAGCTCGTTGCCGTTGACGCGGATCGCGTCGTTGGCGCGGTCACCGATCTGGGCGTTCGTCTCATCGGTCGCCTTGATGTAGGTGCCGATGCCGCCGTTCCAGAACAGGTCGACCGGCGCGAGGAGCACCGCGTGGATCAGTTCGCTCGGGGTGAGCGCGGTGACCGAGTCGTCGAGACCGAGCGCCGCTCGGACCTCCGCGCTGATCGGCACCGACTTCGCCGAGCGCGGGTAGACGCCACCGCCGGCGGAGATCAGCGACTCGTCGTAGTCGGCCCACGAGGAGCGCGGCAGGTCGAACAACCGACGCCGTTCGGCGAAGGAGGCGGCCGCGGCCGGGTTCGGGTCGAGGAAGATGTGGCGGTGGTCGAAGGCGGCCACCAGGCGGATGTGCTCCGACAGCAGCATGCCGTTGCCGAACACGTCGCCGCTCATGTCACCGACACCGACGACCGTGAAGTCCTCGGTCTGGGTGTCGTGGCCCATCTCGCGGAAGTGGCGCTTGACCGACTCCCACGCACCGCGGGCGGTGATGCCCATGCCCTTGTGGTCGTAACCGGCCGAACCACCGGACGCGAACGCGTCGTCCAGCCAGAAGTCGTACGACTGGGCCACGCCGTTGGCGATGTCCGAGAAGGACGCGGTGCCCTTGTCGGCGGCGACGACCAGGTAGGTGTCGTCCTCGTCGTGGCGTACGACGTCCCGCGGCGGCACGACAGCGCCGTCGACGAGGTTGTCGGTGAGGTCGAGCAGACCGGCGATGAACAGGCGGTACGCGGCCTTTCCGGCCTCGAACCACGCGTCGCGGTCGACGGCCGGGTCGGGCAGCTGCTTGGCGAAGAAGCCACCCTTCGAACCGGTCGGGACGATGACGGCGTTCTTGACCATCTGCGCCTTGACCAGGCCGAGCACCTCGGTGCGGAAGTCCTCGCGCCGGTCGCTCCAGCGCAGACCGCCGCGGGCCACCTTGCCGAAGCGCAGGTGGACACCTTCGACGACAGGGCTGTAGACCCAGATCTCGAACTTCGGGCGCGGGTGGGGCATCCCCGGGACCGCGGCGCAGTCGATCTTGAAGCTGACCACCGGCAGGTGGCTGCCGTCCTCGCGCAGTTGGTAGGCGTTGGTGCGCAGAGTCGCGGTGATGGTGCCGCGGAACGCGCGCAGGATGCGGTCCTGGTCGAGGCTGGCGACCTCGGTGAGGGCGGCGTCGATCTTCTCGTTCAGCTCCTGCTGACGCGCGTCGCGGTCGCCGGTGGCGGCCGGGTCGTGGCGTGCGGCGAAGAGCTCGACGATCAACCGGGTGATCTCGACGTTGGCGATCAGCGCCTGCTCGACGTACTCCTGGCTGAACGGCAGACCGACCTGGCGCTGGTAGCGGGCGATGGCCCGCAGCACGGTCAGTTCACGGGCGGTCAGCCCGGCGCGCAGCACGAGGGCGCCGAGGCCGTCGCTCTCCGACTGGCCGCACCAGACCGCGGCGAACGCCTCCTGGAAACGCTCGCGGATCTCGCCGACCTGGTCGCCCTCGCCCCACATCGTCGGCTCGTCGGCGCGCAGGCCGAAGTCGTAGATG
>JASLFY010000030.1 GCA_030150425.1 Yimella sp.
CTCGTCGCCGGCGAGGTCGCCACGGCGACCGGCTCGCTGGGCCACGGTTTCGTGCTGCCGTCCAGCTCGTTCGTGGTGATCACCGAGGCCGACCTGCTGGGCGCCTCGGGGCGGACCGGGTCGACCAAGGACATGCGGAAGATGCCGTCCCGGCGGCGCAAGCAGGTCGACCCGCTGCAGTTGCGACCGTGTGACTTCGTGGTCCACGAGCAGCTCGGCGTCGGCAAGTTCGTCGAGATGGTGCAGCGCTCCGTCGGCGGCGCGACCCGTGAGTACCTGGTGCTCGAGTACGCCGCGAGCAAGCGCGGCCAACCCGGCGACTGGCTCTACGTCCCGACCGACGGTGCGCTGCACCATCTCGACGAACTTGCCGACGCCGTGCTGCTCGTGGACCACGAAGTCACCCGGTCGCAACTGCAGCGGGTCGACCTGCTTGCGCCGCCGGGACGGCATCTTGCGCATGTCCTTGGTCGACCCGGTCTGCCCCGAGGCACCCAGCAGGTCGGCCTCGGTGATCACCACGAACGAGCTGGACGGCAGCACGAAACCGTGGCCCAGCGAGCCGGTCGCCGTGGCGACCTCGCCGGCGACGAGCGCACCGTCGGTGACGGCAATTTCGTTCTCCCGCAACAGTTCCGTCGCGCGATGCGCCAGACCGGGGCCCTCCGTCACCAGCAGCGTGGTGAAACCCGCGTCGACATGCCGGCGTACGTCGGCCACGACAGCCTCGGTGTCGCCGCGGAACTGCGGCACCTCCTCGGTGCGCAGGTCGACCCGCTCACCCGGGAGCTCGTCCTCCATGAACGCGTTGAGGTCCTCGTCGGTGGCGAAGCTCGACATCGACCACCACGGCAGGCCGTGCTCGATCGCGTGGTCACGCAGTTCCAGCAGGGACCAGTACGACGCGGTGCCGAGCACGCTCTGCAGGTCGACCGGCACCTGGTTGCCCGCCGCCGCGTTCACCCAGCTCGCCTCGAGGAACTCGGCGCTGGTCGCGACCAGGTCGTGGGCACGGGTGCGGACCCGCTCGGGGTCGCTGAGCACGACGTGGGTGCCCTGCTCGAGCACGTCGAGCAGGGTCTCCATCCGGTCGCCGAGCAGGATCGGGGCGAGCGACTCCATGCCCTCGACCGCGATGCCCTCGGCCACCTTGTGCAGCATGTCGGCGACGCCCGGCAGCTGGTCGGCCAGCACCCGCGCGCGCTCGCGGACCGGCTCGGTCAGCAGCAGTTCGCGACACGGTGGGGCCCACAGGCCGTTCTCGGCCAGGTCGGTGGTGCGCTGGTCGGCCACCTTGAACCAGCGGATCTCGTCGACCTCGTCGCCGAAGAAGTCGACGCGCAGCGGGTGCTGCTCGGTGGGCGGGAAGACGTCCAGGATGCCGCCGCGTACGGCGAACTCGCCGCGTCGCTCGACGAGGTCCGTCCGCGTGTAGGCGGCGGCCGCGAGCGCCTCGACGACCTCCTCGAGGTCGGCGCGGTCACCGGTGCGCAGGGCGACCGGGCGCAGTTCGCCCAGGCCCTTGGCGATCGGCTGCATCACCGCGCGGACCGAGGCGACCAGCACCTCGATCGGGCCGTGGGCCTCGCCGGCGGCGTCCGGGTGGGCCAGTCGGCGCAGCACCGCGAGCCGGCGGCCGACGGTGTCCGAGCGCGGGCTCAGTCGTTCGTGGGGCAGCGTCTCCCAGCTGGGGAACTCGGCAACTGCGTTGTCGCCCAGGAAGGTTCGCAGCGCGGCGACCATGTCGCCGGCTTCGCGACCGGTGGCGGTGACGACCAGCAGTGGGGTGCGCTCACCGGAGGTGTTCAGCAGCGCGAGCAGCGGCGGCCGCAGGCCGGGCGCGGACGCGACGTCGACCAGGTTGGCGGCCCGGCGGTGGCTGAGCACCTGCCGCACCCAGCGGTCGCCGGCGAGCAGGTCGAGCATCGGTTGCAGGGTGCTCACGGACGGACCTCCGGGACAGGGCTGGACAACACGAAAACCCCGATTCGTCGAAGCGGGGGTGTCGCCAGTCTAGACATCCGGGAAGCCCACCCATTGATTTGGTTAGCCTTACCTACGTTAGGGTAACCTGACCATGAGCACCGTCACGCTTTCCATGGCCTCCTCGATGGCCTCGTCCCTGGCCGCAGCGCCCGAGGCCCACTACGTCCTTCCGCCCCTCTGGCGCCTGCTGACCAAGTTCGGCTGGTTCCTCGGACTGGCCGGCATCATCGGCAGCCTGATCACCCACGTTGCGATCCTGCGCCCGACCGCCCCGCCGCAGCGTCTGCTGCAGCTCTCCCGCAAGGTGGTGCTCGGCGCCGCCGTGCTGATGGTGCCGCTGGCCTACCTGCAACTGGCCGGCAAGGTCGTACGGGCGGAGCAGGCCGACTCCTTCGCCGCGGCCCTCTCCCCCGCCGCCATCGCCGACTACCTCCGGCTGCCCGGTGAGCCCGGCGAATGGCTGTCGAACGGCACCGTCACCCTGCTGCAGCAGGTGTTGATCCTGGTCGTCCTCGGCTGCGCGCTGCTGCTGGTCCGCGGACGGGAGTGGACGGCCACCGTCGGCCTCGTCGCCGCCGTCCTGGTCACCGTCGGCCCGTCGCTGCCCACCGGCCCGACGGATCGCGCGGACCTGCTCGGCAGTCTGATGATCCAGGCCCACATCGTCGGCGGCAGCGTCTGGGCCGGCGGACTGATCACCCTGGCGCTGCTCTCCGTACGCGGCCGGACCGCCGGTGGCGACTGGGCCGCCGTGTGGGGCCGGTTCTCGCTCGCCGCGATGTATGCGGTCGGCGCGATCCTGCTCTCCGGCGTCTGGCTGACCTACCGCGAGGTCGGCACCGTCTCCCAGCTGTGGCAGACCGGCTTCGGCCGCGTGCTGCTGATCAAGGTGGCTCTGGTCGGCGGCCTGCTCGTGGCCGGCGCCTACAACCAGCTGGTGGTGCTCCCCCGGGTCGCCCGCGCGCTGGCCACGGGCGACGAACAGGGCGTCTTCCGCGCGACCCTGCACCACCTGCCGAAGGTCGTCGCGATCGAGTCGGCGCTGGTCGTCGCAGTGCTGGCCGTGGTGCCCTTCCTGGCCGGTTCGGCCCGCGCCGAGGGCGGTTCGGACGACGCACCGGTCGCCTCGCTGGAGCTGTTCGGTGCCGGTCTGCTGGCCGCCGCGCTGCTGGTCGTGTCGTTCTGGTTGACCGCCACCGCGGCCGGTCGCCGGGCGCAGTTGGTCACCGGCTGATTCGCCGAATCCGGAGAGACGAGGTCCAGGCCGGGTCCGGCCCGCGATGTCAGCGGGCGTGTACCCGGTTCTGGGCGTCCGTCAGACCGAGGTCGATCAACGTCTGCACCGCGTCGGCGGCGCGGTCGAGGTGGAAGTCGAGCTCCTTGCGCTCGGCGCCGCTGAACTCGCGCAGTACGTAGTCGGCCGGGTCCTGCCGGCCCGGCGGGCGGCCGATGCCGACCCGCACCCGCAGGTAGTCCTTCGTGCCGATCGAGGAGCTGATCGAGCGCAGGCCGTTGTGGCCGCCCTCGCCGCCACCCTTCTTCAGGCGTACGGCGGCGAAGTCGATGTCGAGCTCGTCGTGGACAACGATCAGTTGCTCGGTCGGCACCTTGAAGAAGCTCTGCAACGCCTTGACCGGCCCACCGGAGACGTTCATGTACGTCGTCGGCCGGGCGATGATCGCGGCGGGTCCCCCGGGCGCCCCGGACGGTTGCGGGAGGCGTACCGACGCCGCGAGCGCCTGCGCCTTGTGGGCGCGCAGGCTCGACCCGGTCCGACGGGCCAACTCCTCGATCACCATGACGCCGACGTTGTGCCGGTTGCCGGCGTACGCGGGTCCGGGGTTGCCGAGTCCGACGATCAGCCAAGGGTCCACGGGCAGTGAGTATGCCGGACGCGACTCCCGCGACGAAAAGCGCTGCGCAGTGCTGGGGACGAACGGAACGGGCCCGGACACCGCGATGGTGTCCGGGCCCGTGCGTACGGGATGTCCGATCAGGCGTCGTCGCCCTCGGCAGCAGCGTCGCCCTCGGCGGCGGCCTCGTCGCCCTCGGCGGCCTCCGCGTCCGACTCCTCGTGCTCGATGCCGGCCTCGGCCTCGGCCTCGGCGAGCTCGGCCTCCAGGGCCTCGGCGGAGACCTGCTGGCTGACGTTGACGACCAGCAGCTCCTCGTCGGAGATCAGGGTCGCGCCCTCGGGCAGCTCGACGTCCTTGGCGTGGATCTGCGTGCCGGCCTCGAGGCCCTCGACCGAAACGGTGAGCAGCTCGGGGATGTGCAGCGCGTCGGCCTCGACCGAGAGGGTGCTGTTCTCGACGACGACGTTGGTCTCCGGACCGGCCTCGCCCTCGACGTGGACCGGAACGTCGACGGTGACCTTCTCGCCACGGCGGACGATGATCAGGTCGACGTGGTCGATGACCGGCTTGATGGCGTCGCGCTGCACGTCCTTGGCCAGGGCGAGCTGCTCGTCACCGTCGAGCACGATGGTCAGGATCGCGTTCGGGTTCTTCAGCGCCAGCATGGTGTCGTGGCCCGGCAGGGTCACGTGGACCGGGTCGGTGCCGTGCCCGTACAGGACGGCCGGGATCTTGTGGTCGCGGCGGATGCGGCGGGCAGCGCCCTTGCCGAACTCGGTGCGCTTCTCGGCCTCGAGGCGCAGGGTGGTGGTCTTGGCCATGATCAGTCCTTCAGCAGGTGGGATTCGAGCGTTCCCTCGGCACGGGAAACTCGCGCGGGCTGTGGGTGAGTGGGCGACGCCGTAGACGCTCGACCTCCCGCACGGGAAGGGAGCTGCTCCACCGCGTCGATCACGGACCCGCAGAACACGCGACGTCCCTCGCCGAGGCAACGTCGACCATCGTACGGGCAGCGCCCGCACTACCTCAAATCAGCCGAGGCCGTCGAACATCGAGGTGACCGAGCCGTCCTCGAACACCTGGCGGATCGCCTCGGACAGCAGCGGCGCGATGGACAGCGCGGTGAGCTTGTCGAACTGCTTGTCCTCGCCGATCGGCAGGGTGTCGGTGACGATGACCTCGCGGGCCACCGAGTCGCGCAGCCGCTCGATCGCCGGGCCGGAGAAGATCGCGTGGGTGGCGGCGATGATCACGCCCGCCGCACCGTCGGCCATCAGCGCCTCGGCGGCGTTGCAGATGGTGCCGCCGGAGTCGATCATGTCGTCGACCAGCACGCACAGCCGGCCCTCGACCTTGCCGATGACGCGGTTGGCGACGCTCTGGTTGGGACGGGTGACGTCGCGGGTCTTGTGGATGAAGGCCAGCGGTGCGCCGTTGAGCCGCTTGCTCCAGGCCTCGGCGACCTTGATGCGGCCGGCGTCCGGGGAGACGACCGCGAGGTCCTCACCGGCGTACTTCTTGGCGACGTAGTCGGTCAGGATCGGCAGCGCCTGCAGGTGGTCGACCGGGCCGTTGAAGAAGCCCTGGATCTGGTCGGTGTGCAGGTCGACCGCCATCAGCCGGTCGGCGCCGGCGGTCTTGAACAGGTCGGCCATCAGACGGGCGCTGATCGGCTCACGGCCGCGGGACTTCTTGTCCTGGCGGGCGTAGCCGTAGAACGGGGTGATCACGGTGATCCGCTTGGCCGAGGCGCGCTTGAGCGCGTCGACCATGATCAGCTGCTCCATGATCCACTGGTTCACCGGCGAGGTGTGGGACTGGATGACGAACGCGTCGCACCCACGCACCGACTCGTCGAACCGGACGTAGGTCTCGGTGTTCGCGAAGTCGTACGCCTGCGTCGGCACCAGCGTGGTGCCGAGTTCGTCCGCCACCGCCTGGGCGAGAGCCGGGTGGGCGCGACCGGAGAACACCATCAGGTTCTTCTCGGTGGTGACCTTCATGCCGCTCATTCGGTGATCAGTTCCCTTCGGTGGTGCGGGTCGATGCGGCCTGTGCGGCCGAATCCGTCTTCGTGCCGGCGCGGCGGCGAGCCACCCAGCCGTCGATGTTGCGCTGCCGGCCGCGGGCGACCGCGATCTGGCCCGGCTCGACGTCCTTCTCGACGGCGGAGCCGGCACCGACGTACGCGCCGTCGGCGATGTTGACCGGCGCGATGAGCACCGAGTCGGAGCCGACGAAGCTGTGGGCGCCGACGGTCGTGTGGTGCTTCGAAACCCCGTCGTAGTTGGCGAAGATCGTGCCGGCGCCGATGTTCGCACCCTCCCCGATCGTCGCGTCGCCGCAGTAGGTGAGGTGGGGCACCTTCGCGCCGTCACCGATCTGCGCGTTCTTCGTCTCGACGAAACCGCCGATCTTGCCGGCGGCGCCGAGCTCGGTCCCGGGACGCAGGTAGGAGTACGGCCCGACGGTCGCGTTCGGACCGATCTTGGCCAGCAGGGTGTGGGCCCGGACCACCGACGCACCGTCGGCGATCTCGGTGTCCTCGATCGTGCAGTCCGGTCCGATCTCGCAGCCGGCGCCGATGCTGGTGGCGCCGAGCAGCTGACAGCCGGGGCGTACGACGGTGTCGCGGCCGACGGTGACCTCGGTGTCGATCCAGGTGGTGTCGGGGTCGATCACGATCGCGCCCTGCTCGCGCATCAGCGCCTCGATGGTGCGTCGGTTCAGCTCCTTGCCCATCCGGGCGAGCTGCACCTTGTCGTTCACGCCCTCGATCTGCCAGAGGTCGTCGATCGAGTGGCTGTCGACGCGGCCGCCGTTCTCGCGCGCGATCGCCAACACGTCGGTGAGGTACTTCTCCCCCTGCGCGTTGTCGGTGCGCAGTCGCGGCAACGCGGTGCGCAGCACGGCGACGTCGAAGGCGTAGATGCCCGAGTTGATCTCGGTGATGTCGAGCGCGTCGGCGTTGTCGCCGCCCTCCTCGCGGGCCTTGAGCGCGTCCTTGTGCTCGATGATCCCGGCGACGGTGCCGTCGGTGTCGCGCAGCACCCGGCCGTAGCCCGTCGGGTCCTGCAGGTGGGCGGTGAGGACGGTGACCGCGTTGCCGGAGGTCTCGTGGACGCCGACCAGGTCGAGCAGGGTCTGCGAGGTGAGCAGCGGGGTGTCGCCGTACGTGACCAGCACGGTGCCGGACAGGTCGGCCGGCAGCGCCTCGAGCGCGCACTCGGCCGCGCGACCGGTGCCCTTCACGTCGTCCTGGTCGGCGATGATCGCGTCGGGCCAGGTCTGCTCGACCACCGGGACGACCCGGTCACGCTGGGCGCGGACCGTCACCGCGACGTGGGCCGCGCCGGTGCGGGCGGCTGCCAGCAAGGAGTGTCCGACCAGGGTGCGGCCACCGATGGTGTGCAGCATCTTGTTCAGATCGGACTTCATCCGGGTGCCGTCGCCGGCGGCGAGCACGATGACGGCTACGGGGGCTGCACTCACGTGGGGAGCTCCTTGCACATTGCGGGTGTCGGAAGGACGTGTCCGGCCCCGATGCTACCGGCCGGTCGACCGGTCGGACCGGTCGGCAGGATCGCGACCCGCGTCGCCCGTCGTACGTTCCCCGCGCAGGCGGCCCAGCACGGCCCGGGCGGCCACCTCGTCGATGACGAGATCGGTGACGACGCCGGCACGCAGCGCCGCCACCGTCGCCGCCGCCTTCGTCGGCCCCGCGACGACGCAGAATCGGCGCGGGATGCGGGTCAGGTCCGACGGGGTCGGGCCGCTGGCCCGCTCGTTCAGTTCGATGTCCCGCCAACTGCCGTCCTCGCGCAGGAACTGGGTGCACACGTCACCCACCACCCGCTCGCGGGCCAACTGACGCTGGTCGGCGGCACTGAGGAAACCGCCGGCGTACAGGTGGGAGGGGATCTCACTGTCCGGAGAACCGACGCCGAACACCGCGATGTCGCACTGCT
>JASLFY010000048.1 GCA_030150425.1 Yimella sp.
GCCGTACGCCTCGACTCCGGCGACCTGCTCGCCCAGGCCCGCGAGGTGCGCGCCCAGCTGGACTCGCTCGGCGCGACGAACACGAAGATCGTGGTCACCTCCGACCTCGACGAGTTCGCGATCTCGACGCTGCAGGCCGGCCCGGTCGACGTGTACGGCGTCGGCACCAGCCTCGTGACCGGCTCCGGCGCCCCGACCGCGGGAATGGTCTACAAGCTGGTCCAACGCGCGAACGACGCCGGCGAGATGGTCGGCGTCGCCAAGAAGAGCAAGGACAAGGCGTCGGTAGCCGGCCGCAAGTACGCCCTGCGCCGCCTCGGGCCGACCGGAGTCGCCGAGGCCGAGGTCGTCGGCATCGGTGAGGCTCCCCGCAACGACGGCGACGACCGGCCCCTGATGATCGAGCTGATGGCCGACGGCAAGCGGGTCGACCACTCGACGCTGGAGGACGCCCGTGACCGTCACGCCACCTCGCGCGCCGAACTGCCCGCGAAGGCGCTGCAGATGTCACGCGGCGAACCGGCCATCCCGACGGTCTTCGAGGACTGAGCCGCCGGGTGACCGCCGACCTGTGCACCGGCCCGGCCTGGGTCGACCGCTCCCCCGTGCTGCGGTTCGACGGGCGCGCCGCCCTGCCACTGCCCGGGCGCCGGTTGGCGTTCACCGCGACGGCACAGCGCGAGTGCACCGGAGCGAGTGTGGCCGACGAGTCGGGAGCGTTGTCACACCGGCCGTGCCCGCGCGGGCGACCCGCCACCCGGGGCCGGCAGTGTGCCGAGTGCGCCGCCGACGACCAGTTCCGGTTCGCCCATCACGCGCACCGCGGCGGCTACGTCCCGCCGGCGCTGGCCGACTACCTCGACGCACCGCACTACGTCTACATCGCGACCTTCGCCGACGGGTTGAGCAAGGTCGGCACCGCAGTGCACCACCGGAAGGTCGGCCGGTTGGACGAGCAGGGGCCGCTGCATGCGACGTACGTGGTCGACGCCCGCGACGGGCGGGAGGCACGGACCCTGGAGGACCTGGTCACCGACCGCCTCGGCCTGACGCAGTTCAAGCACCGCAGCTCCAAGATCGCGGCGCTGCTCGCCGGGGTGCCGCGGGCGGAGGCTGCGGAGCTGCACCGCCGTACGGTCGACGAGGCGCTCGACGCGCTGGCCACCGAGCCGTCCGCGCAGCTGATCCGCGACGCGTGGGAGCCGCCGGACGCGCATCGGGCGCTGATCGACGCTCCGCGACCGGACGCCTATCCGCACGCCCTCACCGAGGGTGACCACTGCCTGACCGTCCGGGCGATGGCCGGGACCGTCGCGATGGTCACCGTCAACGACGACGACGCGGTCTTCCTCGCCGACCTCGGCGCCCTGTCGGGCCACCGGCTGCGCCCGGGCGAGGTGCGTTCGGCGCCGGTGCCGACCCAGCTCGGCTTGTTCTAACTGCGTACCGGTCGGCGCGCGGTCACCATCTCACCGGCCGTCCAGAGCGCGTCGATCGCCAGCACCACGGTCCAGAGTCCGGCCGCGCCGGCGAAGGTCTGCCAGGCCTCGTCGGTGCCGACCAGGGCGCCGGCCCCGACCAGCAACGCGCCACCGACCGCCCAGGCGACGAGGTGGCGGGTGATCCCGCGGCGTTCGTACGCGATCCGCGCCGCCCCTCCGGCCGGCTTCGGCGTCGGCGCAGGGCCGCCCGCGAAGCGGTGCGCGAAGCGGGCGTCGGCCCACTGGACCATCGAGTGGCCGAAGCCCACCGACACACCGATGTAGATCGCCGCCATGACGTGGGCGCCCGACGGCTCCGACCCGCGCCGCAGATCGACCACCGCGGCCGCGAGGGTCACCAGGTCGACCAACGGGGCGCAGACCAGCAGGACCGCACTGAGGGTCCTGCGGCGCAGGAGGTAGCGCGCGGACAGCCCACCGACGAGGAACACCCAGAAGGCGATCTCGCACCCGACGATCACCGCGTAGATCACGACTCCCCCTTTTCCGTACGACTGTGTTGCCACTCAATTTAACACAATCGTGTCAGAATCACTCCATGCCGAAGATCGTGGACCACGACGAACGCCGCCGCTCGATCGCCGATGCCTACGCAATCGTCGTACGCCGGGACGGAATGGCGGCCGCATCGGTGCGGACGGTCGCCGCCGAGGCCGGACTGTCGGCCGGCGCCATGCGTCACTACTTCGACAGCCAGACCGGCCTGGTCCGGTTCGTCGCCGAGGACCTCACCCGTCGCCTCACCGCTCGCATCGACGAGCTCGCCGCCAAGGACGTCGACCCCGTGCTGCTGCTGGAGGAGCTCATCCCGCTGGACGCGCAGCGCCGGGCCGACTTCGACGTCTGGCTCGCGCTGGTCGTGAGTGGGCTGCAGAACCCCGAGCTGGCCGACATCTCCGCCCAGGCCCACGCGGGCATCCGCCGCGTCTGCCACCGGGTGCTGGCCGCGTACGGGGTGCGTCGCAGCGAGGACCGGGCGCGGCGGCTGCATGCGTTCGTCGACGGGATCTCACTGCACCTGAGCCTCTACCCCGACGACACCTCGGTGGTCGCCGCCCGCCGCAGTCTGCGCGAGCAGGTGCGGGCCTTGACCGCTGGCTAGGCTCGGCCCATGACGCGAGCACTGATCATCGTCGACGTGCAGAACGACTTCTGCGAGGGAGGGTCGCTGGCCGTGGCCGGCGGCACCGGAGTGGCGACTGCGATCGCCGATCACGTGTCCGCGCAGGGCGACGACTACGCCGTGATCGTCGCGACCGCGGACTGGCACATCGACCCGGGCAGCCACTGGGCCACCGACGGCGAACCGGACTTCGTCGACAGTTGGCCGGTGCACTGCCAGGTGGGCACCGCGGGCGCCGACTTCCGTCCCGAGGTGGCGCCGGCGATCGAGGCGGCCAACGCCGTCTTCCGCAAGGGCGAGC
>JASLFY010000074.1 GCA_030150425.1 Yimella sp.
ATGCGATCGATCGTGCCCGACTACCTGACCGAGCTCGCCGACGACTGCGCCGGGGCGACCGGCGGAGCGCCCGCCGACTACATCCCGGAGCTCGCCGGCGTCGACCCGAACCGCTTCGGCATCGCCCTGACGACCGCCGACGGCGCGACGTACGCGGCGGGCGACGCGGACGACCTGTTCACCATCCAGTCGATCTCCAAGGCGTTCGTCTACGCGATGGCGATCCGCGACCGCGGGCTGGACGAGGTGCTGGAGCGGATCGACGTCGAGCCCTCCGGCGAGGCGTTCAACGAGATCTCGCTGGAACGCAATTCCAAGCGACCGCTGAACCCGATGATCAACGCCGGGGCGATCACCGCCCACTCGCTGGTCGGCGCCCCGGAGGATCCGCCGGAGCGCTGTGTCGAACTGATCGTGCAGGGGCTGTCGGCGTTCGCCGGGCGATCGCTCGACGTCGACGAACAGGTCTGCGCCTCGGAGTTGCAGCACGCCCACCGCAACCTGGCCATCGCCCACATGCTGCGAAGCTACGACATGTTGACGGCCGATCCGGAAGCGGTCATCCGCGGCTACACCCGCCAGTGCGCGGTCCGCGTCACCACCCGGGACCTGTCGGTCATGGCCGCGACCCTGGCCAACGGCGGCACCAACCCGGGCACCGGCGTCGAGGTCGTCTCGCCCGAGGTGGTGCTGCAGACCTTGTCGGTGATGCTGACCTGCGGGATGTACGACTCCGCCGGCGACTGGATCACCACCGTCGGCATCCCCGCCAAGAGCGGGGTCGGCGGCGGGATCATCGGCGCCCTGCCCGGCCAGTTCGGGGTCGCCACCTTCTCGCCCCGGCTGGACGACCACGGCAACAGCGTTCGGGGCGTCGCCACCTTCGAGCGGCTCAGCCACGAGATGGGCATGCACCTGATGACGGTGCCGCCGCTGACCCGGTCGGTGATCCGACGCCACCGCCCGATCACCCTTCAGACCGGCGGCACGGCCCACCTCTACGAACTGCAGGGACCGCTGCGCTTCTCCTCGGTCGAGCAGGTGATCCGGCTGGTCGAGGACGAGCCGCCGCTGGAACGTACGGTCGCGGTCGACGTGCACAACGCCACCTCGGTCGACCGCACCGCGCGGCGGATGCTGCTGGAACTGGTGCGCCGACTGGAGCAGGACGGTCACGAGGTCTGGCTGGTCGGCGGCACCGACGTCGAGGCCGGGGTGCGTACGGCCGACGACCTCGCCGAGGTGACTGCTGCGCGGTGAGGTGACTCCGCATGGGCAGTCGCCTCGCCGCGGAGGAGTCGCCTCGGTGAACCTAGGATCGAACCGTCCGCCTGTCGATCGGAAGGATCCCCATGTCCGCCACCACTCCGCAGTCGTTCGACCTGCTCGTCATCGGGTGGGGAAAGGCGGGCAAGACGCTCGCCCGCCGTTACGCCCTCGCCGGTAAGTCCGTCGCGCTCGTCGAGCGGTCGCCGCAGATGTACGGCGGCACCTGCATCAACATCGGTTGCGTGCCGACCAAGGACCTGGTCGAGACGGCCCACCTCCGTCGCCCGGACGATGACCCGGCGGCGTACTTCCGCGCCGCGGTCGACGCGCGCGACGCCCTGATCGGCAAGCTCAACGCGGCCAACCACGGGATGCTCGAGGGCCAGGCGACGCTGTTCGACGGCACGGCCCGCTTCACCGGGCCGAAGCAGGTCACCATTGCCACCGCCGACGGCGAGGTCGAGGTGACGGCCGAGAACATCGTGATCGGCACCGGCACCGTCCCGGCCCGTCCGCCGATCGAGGGCATCGACCTTCCCGGGGTCCACGACTCGACCACCATCCAGCACGTCGACCCGCTGCCGCGCCGGCTCGCGGTGATCGGCAGCGGTTTCATCGGCCTGGAGTTCGCGAACATGTTCCGGCTGTTCGGGTCGGAGGTGACCGTGATCGACGGCGCGTCCGACCTGCTGCCCCGGTCGGAGCCGGCCGTGGTGGAGGAGGTGCGGTCGGTGTTGACCGGCCACGGCATCAAGTTCCGGTTCGACGCTAAGGTGGAGCGCTTCGAGAAGACCGACACCGGTGTACGGGTCGTCACGACACAGGGTGACGTGGACGCCGACGCGGTGCTCGTCGCGGTGGGACGCACTCCCGCCACGGCCGACCTCGGTCTCGACGAGGCCGGGATCGACACCGACGACCGCGGCTTCATCTCGGTCGACGACCGGCTGCGTACGTCGGTCGACGGCGTGTGGGCGGTCGGCGACGTCAACGGCGGACCGCAGTTCACGTACATCTCCCTCGACGACAACCGGATCGTCTGGGACCAGCTGACCGGCTCGGGCGGCCGCACCACCGCCGACCGCGTGGCGGTGCCGAACACCACCTTCCTGACTCCGCCTCTCGCCCAGGTCGGGATGACCCCGGCCGAGGCGGTCGAGGCCGGACACGAGGTTCTGTACGCGGCCCAGCAGGTCGCGAAGATCGCGGCCATGCCGCGCCCGAAGATCCTGGGCGACCCGTCCGGGATCATCACCTTCACGGTCGACGCGAAGGACCGGAAGGTGCTCGGCGCGACGCTGTTCTGCAGCGACGCCCAAGAGGTCGTCAACCTCGTCGCCCTCGCCATCCGGCAGGGCGCCACGGCTGAGGACCTGCTGGACGGGATCTGGACCCACCCC
>JASLFY010000117.1 GCA_030150425.1 Yimella sp.
AGGACGACCAGTCGCCGACCTCGACCACGACCGGCCTGGTGGAGGTTTTCGGTGACGGCAAGAAGCTCTGGTCGCAGACGATCGGCTTCGGCAAGCCGGTCCAGCTGGACCTGGACGTGACCAAGGTGCTGCGGCTCGAACTACGGGTGTCGAAGTCGTCGTTCGGCGACGACGACCGAGCGACGTACGTCCTCGGCGACGCCCGGTTCCTGGGGCTGTCCGGCGAGGTGCCGAGCCCCACCAGCACGGACTGAGTCCGGATCGACAACAAGGGAGGGCTTGATATGTTCTGTGGAAACTGCGGCGCACGGGCCGTCGAGGGAGCGCGCTTCTGTGGCGAGTGCGGGACCGCCATGGGGGCGGCCCCGGCCGACTTCGGATCGAGCGTGACCCAGGTCGCGCCGTTGCGCGCGCCGTCGACTCCCGAGGTGAAAGGCGCGGCGCTACCGCGGACGCCGGCGGCGAGGACGACGACGTCCTGGAACACCCCGGAACCGGCGGCCGCCGGTGCCGGGAACTCCGCGGCCGCCTCCCAGCCGCGACCGGACGGGACTCGGCGGCGGGGGCGCGGCAGTTTGCTCTGGGCGGCAGCCGGCACGGTGGCGGTGCTCGCCGCGGGGTCCGTGGCGGCGTACGCCTTCTGGCCGAACGGCGAGAGCGCCGCTCCCGGTGCCGCGGCCGGGCAAGTGACTCTCTCAGCGCAACCGGCGATGAAGTGGCAGAAGGGGATCGCCCAGATCGCCCCGGCCCTGGGCTGTCCCGCGACCTCGAGCAGCACGTCCGACGGCTCCGACGGATCGACCAGTGGGGCCAGCTGTTGGATGGACGTCGCCCAGATCGGGGACCGGACCGTGGCCACGGTGACCAAGACCGCCTATGACAGCGACACGAGCCAGACCAGCGTCGACCTGGCGATGGTCGGCCTCGACGACGCCGGGAACACGAAGTGGACCGTCACCCTCCCGGCTGACCACCGGGTGCAGTGCTTCGGGGGCAGCGACCGACTCTGGTGCCTGTCGACCGAACAGGATCTGTCGAGCTACGGATCGGACGGCAGCACCAGCGACCCGGCGCCGGCCCAGCTGCTCACGTACGGCCTCACCGACGGCAAGCAGGTGGCGACCGCCACCGTGCCGGGCGGCGCGGAGTCGGTGACGCTCGCCGGCGCGACGCCGGACGCCGCGTACGTCAGCGCGACGGCGGACAGTGCGTCCCACACGTACACGATCAGCAAGGTCGGCCCGGACGGAAAGATCGGGTGGAGCCGCATCCTGGGGCTCAGCGATGACAGCACCCCGCAGGTCGAGGTGCGGGGCGGGCGGGCATACGTGCTGGGGGTGAGCTCGGCCGGCCATCAGGTGATCCTCGACGACAGCAGCGGCACGCCGGTCGAGGGTGCCGGCACCGGGCAGGTCATCGGGTTGGTCGGCGACACGGTCGTGGCCCGCCCGATCGACGGTGGCTCGCTCAGCGTCGGACAGACGCCCGTCGGGCAGGACAGCCTGGGAACGGTGTGGGTCTACGACTCGACCCCACCGCTGCTGCTCGGCAGCAAGAACGGCGACACGACGACCTACCAGCTGGTCGACAAGGACAAGCCGGCCACCATCAAGGCGCAGGTCCAGGGCACACCGGCGGCGTTCTGCGGCGGACGGCTCATCACGCAGAACTCGAACTCGTTGTACGGCCTCGACCCGAAGGACGGCTCGATCGCTTGGACCCAGACCAGCAAGGACCTCGGTGGCCTCTGGTGTGCGGACGGGCTGGTGGTGTTCCGCCGGGGCAACACGTTGGTCGGGCTGGATCCCGCGAAGGGAACCGAGAAGTTCCAGTCGGCCGTCCCGAGCACGGACAGCGCATCGGCGGACGGCGGTGGTTCTGCGTACCTCTGGAGCGTTCCGGAAGTCACCTCGACGGGCATCGCGCTCACCGACGGACGGACTGCGACCTACATCCGGTGAGTCGGCAGTGACAGACTGACTCCCATGTCAGGGGGACTCACGATCGACTTCGCCGGCGAGTTGTTCGACGTCACGCCGGACCGCACGTTCAGCGTCGGTCGGCAGGGCGATCTGGCGCTCGACGACAACGGCTACCTGCACCGCAACTTCCTGGAGTTCCGGTGGCACGAAGGGCTGTGGTGGTTGCACAACGTCGGCACCCGCCTGCCGGCGACGATCACCGGTGGCAACGGTCTGATGCGCTCGACGGTCGCACCCGGCGCCGGGGTGCCGATCGTCTTCTCACCCTCGATCGTCACCTTCTCGGCCGGCGCGACGACGTACGAGTTGGAGTTGCGCGCGGAGGTCGAGCTGTTCGAGTCGACGCCGCACGTCACCGACCCGTCCCGCGGCAAAACGACCATCGCCCCGACGACCTTCACGGTGTCGCAGTTGCAGGCGATCCTGGCGCTCGCCGAACCGATGTTGAAGCACTCCGGCTCGGGCGCGTGGGAGATTCCGACCTCCGGGGAGGCCGCCCGGCGGCTGCGCTGGACGCAGACGAAGTTCAACCGGAAGCTCGACAACGTCTGCGACAAGCTCACCCGGGCCGGCGTCCGCGGACTGCGCGGGTCCGAGACCGGCCTCGCGGTGAACCGCCGCATGGTGCTGGTGGAGTACGCCGTGGCGACCCTGCTGATCACACCCGAGGATCTGCCGCTGCTCGATGCCGACGAGGGGACCGCCGACCGCATCGTGCGGTAGCCCTTTTTGCGCGCCGGTCGAGGTCGCGCAACAACCACACCTGCACCGTTCACCGGGTGCGAGTCTGCGGTCATGGGGGCGACGCAGACGGGAGCGACGGCGGACCTGGTGTCCGCGTTCCGCCGCAACCTGCGGTGGCTCTACACCGCGTCCGCGGCGACGGTCCTGCTGCTCACCGTCGGCGAGGTGGTCGGCGGTGGCGGCGCCGTGCTGCCGGCGCTCGCCTCCGGTTTCATGGTGATCGCGTCGGTCTGGCTGGTGTGGCTGCGCGGCTTCCGCCCGTCCTTGTCCGCGGCGACCGTGGTCGCAGCGGTTGCGTTCGCGGCGTTCGCACCGCTCGGCGATCCCGCGTCCCAGGTCGCACTGCCGTTGTTCTGCGCGTTGGTGGTGCTCGGTCTGGGGCCGATCAGCGGCCTGACCGGCCTGCTGCTGCTGGACGCGGCGTACGCCGGGGTGGTGATGCTCCGCGCTCCCGCGCAGGGGTGGGTGACACCGCTGGTCGACTCGTTCGGTCGTACGGCGAGCGCGACGGCGGTGGTGCTGGTGGCCCGCAGTGGATTGCGGGCAGCCGCGGCGTGGGAGGTTCGTGCTCGGCAGTCGCGGGCGCAGTCGCAGGCCGAGGCGGAGCGGTTGGGCCACGAGGCCCAACTGCGGTGGGTGGACCACTTCCTGCACGACAGCGTGGTCAACGCGCTGAAGGCGTTCACGCTCGCCGACCGGCTCAGCCGCCGCGAGGTGATCGCCGCGGCGGGCGAGACGGTCGGGGCCCTGCAGATGTTGGGCGCCGACCCCGCGCCGGAACCGCTGGCCGACCGGTTGCGCCGGGAGGCGCAGAGCCTCGGACTGCAGCTGCGCGGGCGCTTCACGCAGGTGCAGGTGCCGGACGACGTCACCGACGCGCTCTTCGAAGCGGGGCGGGAAGCCCTGCGCAATGTCCGCCAGCACAGCGGTGTCGACCGCGTCGAGGTCGAACTGCGACGCGTCGGCAGCGGCGCCCGACTCACCGTGCGCGACCGCGGTCGTGGCTTCGATCCCCAGCAGTTGCCGATCGGCCACTTCGGCGTCTCGCGAGGGATGTACGACCGACTCGACGCGGTCGGCGGCCGGGCGCAGATCCGCTCCGGGCGTCGCGGCAGCAGCGTGCTGCTCGGCTGGGGCGACGACGGCACCGGGCAGGACTGGACGGAGGCGCTCGGCTTCCGGTTGCTGACGATCGAGGCGGGCGCCCCGTTCGTGGTGCTCAACGTGGTGCAGGCGGCGTTGGTCGTCCAGCGGCTGCGGCAGCCGTGGATCGCGCTGGGCGCGACAGCGCTGGTGACCGTGGTGTGGCTGCTCGCCGCAGCGACCCTGCGCCGCAGACCGGCGACCGCCGCGGAATCGGCGGCGTTGATCGGAATCGCTTGGGCGGCGACAGGCGCGGGCGCC
>JASLFY010000120.1 GCA_030150425.1 Yimella sp.
AAGTCCAACAGCAGCGGCTTCTCCGTCTACAGCACCGAGCAGGGCGACCGCGCAGGCGGTGCGCAGTGCTCGACGACGACGAACAACAACACCAAGGTCTTCAACCAGCCGAGCAGCGACTTCTCGGTCGAGGCCGACGGCAAGAAGTACTGGGAGATCGCCCGCACCCCCGACGAGTTCCCGGCCGGCGACTACACCGTCACCTGCTCGAACACCAAGGGTCAGGTCTACGCCGGCAACCGCGCCGACAAGATCGGCGGCAGCTGGCGCACCCCGGTGCTGATCCTCGGTCTGCTGATGCTGCTGGGTGGTCTCATCGCCGCGGTGCTGATGTTCCTGCGCGGTCGCAAGGGTGGGCAGTCGGCCCAGCAGAACAACCAGTACGGCTACCAGTACGGCCAGCAGTCCGGCGGCTACAGCGACGGCTACGGCACCCCGGGCTCGTTCGGCGTCTCGGCCGGCTCGCACACCCCGGCCCAGGGCACCCCGACCGGCCAGGGTTACGGCCAGCAGGGTTACCAGCAGCAGGGCCAGTCCGGTCAGGGCTACGGCCAGAACTACGGTCAGCAGTCCGGCCAGGGTTACGGCCAGCAGGGTTACGGCCAGCAGCAGGGTCAGCAGTCCGGCCAGGGCTACGGCCAGCAGAACCCGTACGCCGCTCCGGCCCAGGGTGCGTCCCAGGGACAGCAGTACGGCCAGAACCCGTACGCCGCCCCGGCCGCCGACGCGCAGCCGCAGGCCGGTCAGCAGGGTGACTTCTCCGATGCCGCCACGCAGGCGGTGAGCCGCGAGGACGTGCGCAACGCAACCTCCGGCGCCGACGCGGAGACTCGCGCCCAGAGCACCGACCAGGCCGACGGTCAGCAGAACGACGGCCAGTCCGGCTGGGAGCCGCAGGACGGTCAGCGCTGATCGCTCCCCGAGCAGCAGCGTGAGCGAACCCGCTCCGACGGCGACCCCGCAGCAACTGCTGCGGGGTTCGCTGTGTTCCCTGGTCATCGGACCCGACGGCCGGGTCACCGCCGTGACCGACGACGCCGTGACCGATTTCCCGGACGCAGCGGCCGCCGCGGCTGCATTCGACCCGGCGGTCCGCTACGTCTGGTGGCGCGCCACCGATCTGCGGTCGGTGATCGCGCTCGCGTCGCCGGCGCGCTGTTGGGACGTCGCGGCCGTGCACCGGTTGATCGCCGGCGGCTCCCGCGACGACACGGCGTCCTGCTGGGCCACCGCCTTCGGGCTGCCCGCGCCGGAGGGCGCGCCGACCCCGACCGACGACCTGTTCGCGATCGAGCAGGTCGAGCAGCCGATCCGCGCCGGTGAGCCGTTCCCTCCCGACGCAGACGCGGCGCACCGCTTGGCCGACCCGGACCACCGTGTCGCGTACGCCCGCGCGGCGCTGTCGGTCGCCCGTGCGCAGGCCGACCTGCTGTGGCAACGCGTCGGCGAACGGGCTTGTGCGCTCAGCGAATCCGGCGCCGCGCTGCTCGCGGTGGAACTGGCGCGCGACGGTCTGCCGATCGAGCGCACGACGCTCGAAGCGTTGATCGCCCGGGCCGCCGGCCCCCGACCCGCGGACGAGGCGGAGGCCGCGGCGTACCGGCGAGGCAGGGACGAGATCGTCTGGCGCCACTCCCCCGGCGGCCGACCGTTCGACCTGCGCAATCCGGCCGCCGTCCGCGAGGCGTTGCGCAGCGCGGGCGTGGTCGTCGAGGACACCCGGGCGTGGCATCTGGAGCCGTACCGGGCCGGGTCGCCGTTCGTCGCGGCGCTGCTGGACTGGCGCAAGGCCGAACGCATCGCGACGACGTACGGCTGGCACTGGATGGACACCTGCATCGGCCCCGACGACCGGTTGCGCGGCGAGTGGGACGCCTCCGACGGCGGCGCCGGGCGGATGACCGCCGGGTCAGGGCTGCACAGTCTGCCCACCCCGCTGCGGCCCGGCGTCGTCGCGGCCCCGGACCACCTCTTCGTGCGCGCCGACCTCGGCCAGATCGAGCCGCGGGTGCTCGCCGTCGTCGCACGCGACCCGCAGCTTGCGGCGGCCACCCGCGCCGACGACCTGTACGCCAGCGTGGCGACCGAACTCGGCGTGGAACGGCCCGCCGCCAAGGTGGCGATGCTCGCCGCGATGTACGGACAGACGTCCGGCATGGCGGGTCAGGTGGTGCAGCGATTCGAGCGCAGCTACCCCGTCGCGATGAACTTCCTGCAGGCCGCGGCGAGCGCCGGCGAACGCGGCGAGGCGGTGCAGACCTACGGCGGACGGCGGGTGCCGGTCGGTGAGCCGACCGGCGACGTGTGGGCGGCCCGCGCCCGCGGCCGGTTCACCCGGAACGCGGTGGTCCAGGGCGCGGCGGCCGAGTTGTTCAAGGCGTGGGCGATGACCGTACGAGCGGCGGTCGCGCCGTTGGGCGCGCGCATCGTGCTCTGCCTGCACGACGAACTACTCGTGCACGCTCCCGCGGATCAGGCCGACACGGTCGCGACGGCGGTCGACCGGAGCCTGACCGATGCCGCGCGCCGGTGGTCCGGTGGTGCGCCGGTGCGTTTCGTCACCGACACCCGGGTGATGCGCAGTTGGGCGGAGGCGAAGGACTAGGGCCGCAGCCTCAGTCGTCGCCGCCTTCGGTACGCAGGAACTCCTCGAACTCCGCGCCGATCTCCTCGGCGCTGGGCAGCTCGGCGAGTTCGGTGGCGAGCAGGTTCTGCCGCTGACGGCCCTCCTGGAAGGCGTCGTACTGCTGCTCCATGCCCTCGACCGCCTCGCGGATCTCGTCGTTCGACTCGATCTGGCGGGTGATCTCGGCGCGGTTCAGCTCGGCCTGCATGGCCAGCTCGGTGACCGGCAGCGACAGGCCGGTCAGGCCGCTGATCGCGTCGACGGTGGCGACGGCGGAGTCGACGAAGTCCATCTGGGCGAGGTAGTGGGGCACGTGGATCGCGAAGCCGACGGCGTCGATGCCGGCCTCGTCGAGGCGCAGGTGCAGCAGCGACTCCAGGCTCGAGGGAACCTGCACGGTGCCGAAGACCGGGTTGTTCTCGGGGATCAGCTGCCGGTCGGTGGAGTAGCGGGTCATGCCGACCGGGCGGGTGTGGGGCACCGCCATCGGAATGCCGAACGCGCTGACGACGAGCTGAACACCGAGCCGGCGGATCAGGAAGCGGATCGCCTCGATCACGCGCTCCCACTGGTAGTCCGGCTCGGGGCCGGACAGCAGCAGGAACGGGGTGCCCTCGTCGTCGACCAACCGGTAGAGGTTCATCGTCGGGTCGTCGTACGCGGAGTAGTGGTCGCGATCGAACGTCATCACCGGGCGGCGGCCGCGGTAGTCGAGCAACTGGTCGACGTCGAACGACGCGACCACGGTGTGTTCCAGGCTGCCCAGCAGATGACGGACCAGCAACCGCTGGGTGTTCCCGGCATCGATGAGCCCGCCCATCGCAACGATCATCGTCGGCGCACCCACCTGACTGGCGTGGGTGTCGGTCTCGAAGCGGATCAGCTCCAACGGGTCCTGCACGGCATCTCTCCTCGCGATTGCGTCCGCAGGGTCCAACGCCGTGGGGGCCGCCGGGCATTCCCGTCGCGGCCATTGCGCCGGGTGGTCCCACCTGGCGGGATGGGCTCAGCTGGGCAGGTTCGCTTCGTGGCCGTCGGCCTGCAGCTGGTCGCGCAGCCGCTGCGCGTTGGCGGCCAGCACCTGCTGGTCCTGGCCGTGGACCACACGGGACAGGTCGAAGTCGGCGAGCGAGTTCGTCGGCCAGACGTGGACGTGCAGGTGGGGCACCTCGAACCCGGCCACCATCAGCCCGGCCCGCTCGGACCCGAACGCGACCTTCTGCGCGCCGCCGATGAGGCGGGCGACGTCGACCAGGTGGTCCATCAGTCCCGGCTCGGCGTCGGTCCACTGGTCGATCTCCTCGCGCGGGACGACGATCGTGTGGCCGTCGGTCAGCGGGTCGATGACGAGGAACGCAACGCACTGCTCGTCCTGCCAGACGAAGTGGCCGGGGATCTCGCCGTCGATGATCTTGGTGAAGAGGGTCGCCATGTCGGCCAGCCTAGGACGATTCAGTCGGCCGCCTCCACGGCGTCCATCGCGGCGAAGATGCGCTTGATCGACACCGGTCCGGCGGTGCCGAGCTTCTGCGCGAACAACGACACCCGAAGCTCCTGGATCATCCAGCGCAGCGCGACGACGTCGGGGTCCGTACGGCGCGTGTCGGGGATCGCGGCGAGCAACTTGGCCCGCTCCCCCTCGACGTAGTCGATGTCGTCCTGGCGCTGCGCGTCGCGCGCCGGATCGGTCGGCGCCTTCGTCGCCCGTTCCAGCATCGCCCGCAGATAGACCTGCAACCGCCGCAGTCGGTCGGCCCCGGTCTCCGCCACGAAGCCGGGGTGGATCAGGTCGCGCAGTTGCGCGTCGAGCAGGTCGTGCAACCCGCGTACGGACGGCGCCACCATCGCGTCGATCGCCAGCCGCACCTCGCGGGCCGTGTCCAGGCAGGGGCCGACGAGGTCGACGACCTGGATCACCTCGGGGACGACCTGCTGCTTGACCACCTGGGCCGCGCGCTGGAACTCCTCCGGGGTTCGCACGCGGCCACCCGGGAACTCCCGCGCCACGATGGCGTCGACCGCCGCGGCGAGGATGTCGTCGTACAGCTCCTCGCGGGTGGCGTGCGGGTGGTGGCCGAGCGCCAACTTCTGCTGGTTGGTCAGCAACGACAGGATCCGGTTCCACGGCACGTCGGTGGCCAGCAGCACCAGCCGGCGTACGCCGAAGTGGGTGGCGTGGTCGCGCTCGGAGGCGGTCGGCAGCACCCGCAGGGAGACCGAGGTGCCCTCGTCGACCAGCGCCGGATAGCCGACGACCGAGCGCCCGCGGGACTGCTGCTCGATCTGGGCCGGCAGCGTGAGGTCGTCCCAGGAGGTGATCCCGGCCCGCTCCATCGCCTCGCCGACCCGGGACATCGCCTGCCGGACGGAACCGTGCAACTGCTGCTGCAGGACCGCGAGGTCTTTGCCCTCGGCGAGCGTGCGGCCCTTGGCGCCCTCGACCCGGAAGGTCATCCGCAGCCGGTCCGGCACCTTGCTCCAGTCCAGGTCGGCCGCGTCGACCCGCCCCACGCCGCGCCCGCTGAGCGCCGCCGCGAGCGCCGGGCCGAGGTCGACACCGTCGTTCTCGGCGCCGGCGAGTTGGGCGACGACCGCGCGGGCGACGTCGGGTGCCGGCACGAACTGCTTGCGGATCGCCTTGGGCAGCGACCGGATGAGGGCGGTGACCAGTTCCTCGCGGACCCCGGGCACCAGCCAGTCGAAGCCGCGGTCCTCGACCTGGTTCAGCTGCTCGACCGGGAGGTGCACGGTGACGCCGTCGGCGTCGGAACCGGGGTCGAACTGGTAGCTGAGTCGGAACGACAGCTCCCCCTGCGTCCAGCGCTTCGGGAACTCCGACAGGTCGAGGTCGTCGGCCTCGTCGGTCATCAACAGGTCGCGGGTGAAGTTCAGCAGCTTCGGGTGCTGCCGCGAGTGGGTGCGCCACCACCGGTCGAAGTCGGCGCCGCTGACGACGGTGGCCGGCAGCCGCTCGTCGTAGAACTCGAACAGCACCTCGTCGTCGACCATCAGGTCGCGCCGTCGGGTGCGGGCCTCCAGTTCGCTGACCTGCCCGAGCATCGACCGGTTGTCGGCGAAGAACTTGTGGTGGGTCTGCCACTCCCCCTCGACCAGCGCGTGCCGGATGAACAGCTCGCGGGCGTGCTCGGCGTCGATCCGGCCGTACGACACGGGCCGCCCGGCGGCCAGCGGCACCCCGTAGAGCGTGACCCGCTCGGAGCAGACCGCCTGGGCCTGCTTCTTCTCCCAGCGCGGCTCGGAGTGCGAGCGCTTGATCAGGTGGGCGGCGGCCGCCTCGATCCAGGCGGGGTCGGTGCGGGCGTTCGTACGGGCCCACAGGCGCGAGGTCTCGACCAGTTCGGCCGACATCACCCAGTCCGGCTGCGCCCGGAACAGTGCGGAGCCGGGCTGGATGGCGAAGCGCGCGCCGCGGGCGCCGAGGTAGTCGCGGGTATCGCGGTCGCGCAGGCCGATGTGGGACAGCAGCCCGGTCAGCAACGCCTGGTGGACGGTGTCCGGCGACGCCGGGTTGTCGTTGAACGCCAGGTCGAGCCGTTTGCAGATGTCGCGCAGTTGGGCGTGCAGGTCCTGCCACTCGCGCACCCGCAGGTAGTGCAGGAACTCGGTGCGGCACATCCGCCGGAAGGCACTGCCGGACAACTCGCGCTGCGCGCTGCGCAGGTGGTTCCACAGGTTCAGGATCGTCAGGAAGTCGCCCGCCTCGTGGCGGAACCGGGCGTGCTGCTGGTCGGCCTGCGCGCGCTGCTCCACCGGCCGCTCGCGCGGGTCCTGGATGGACAGCGCCGCCACGATCGGCAGCACCTCGCGCAGTGCGCCGGTCCGCGACGCCTCGACGATCATCCGGGCCATCCGCGGATCGACCGGCAGCGCGGCGATGGCGCGACCGACCTCGGTCATCCGGCGCCGGCCGGCCTCGTCGGTGACCGCGTTCAGTTCGTGCAGCAACCGCAGGCCGTCGGTGATCTGCCGGGAGTCCGGCGGTTGCACGAACGGGAAGCGGCCGATGTCGCCGAGTCCGAGCGAGATCATCTGCAGGATCACCGAGGCGAGGTTGGTGCGCAGGATCTCCGGGTCGGTGAACTCGGGGCGGGCGAGGAAGTCCTCCTCGTCGTACAACCGGATGCAGATGCCGTCGGCGACACGACCGCAACGGCCGGCCCGCTGGTTGGCGGAGGCCTGCGACACCGGTTCGATCGGCAGCCGCTGCACCTTCGTACGTTGGCTGTACCGGGAGATGCGCGCGGTGCCGGTGTCGATGACGTAGCGGATGCCCGGGACGGTCAACGATGTCTCGGCGACGTTGGTGGACAACACGATTCGCCGACCGGAGTGCTTGGCGAAGATGCGGTGCTGCTCGGCCGCGGACAGGCGCGCCATCAGCGGCAGCACCTCGGTGCCGGGCAGGTCGAGACGGTTCAACGCGTCGGCGGCGTCGCGGATCTCCCGCTCGCCGGAGCAGAAGACGAGGACGTCCTGCGGACCGCCGTCCTCCGGTTCGGTCCACAGTTCCTCGACGGCGTCGATGATGCCGGTGACCTGGTCGACGTCGACCAGTTTCGGCGCGGCGTCGGCGCCGCCGACCCGCTGCTCGCGGACCAGCGGGCGGTAGCGGACCTCGACCGGGTACGTACGCCCGGAGACCTCGATGATCGGCACCGTCGACGTCTCGGTCGCGAAGTGTTCGGCGAACCGCTGCGGGTCGATGGTCGCCGAGGTGATGATGACCTTCAGGTCGGGCCGGCGCGGCAGCAACTGCTTGAGGTAGCCCAGGATGAAGTCGATGTTCAGCGAGCGTTCGTGGGCCTCGTCGATGATCAAGGTGTCGTACTGACGCAACGATCTGTCTCGCTGCAACTGGGACAGCAGGATGCCGTCGGTCATCACCTTGACCAGTGAGTTGCTGCCCGAGGTGTCCGTGAACCGCACCTGGTAGCCGACGAGTTCGCCGAGTTCGGTGTCGAGTTCCTCCGCCAGACGCTCGGCGACCGAGCGGGCGGCCAGCCGGCGGGGCTGCGTGTGGCCGATGACACCGGTGATCCCGCGGCCCAGTTCGAGGCAGATCTTCGGGATCTGGGTGGTCTTGCCCGACCCGGTCTCCCCCGCGATCACCACGACCTGGTGGTCGCGGATGGCGGCGGCGATCTCGTCCTTGGCGTCGACGACGGGCAGGTCCGGGTAGCGGATCCGAGGCACCAACGACCGGCGGTGTTCCTGCTGCTGCTCGGTCAGCGGGCGCGGACCGGACGGCCGGTTGCGTCCGCCACCGCGACCGTTCCTGCCCCTGCGGCGGTCACCGGAACGACGACTCGACTGGGGTGCGGAGGAAGCGGAGGAACTCATGAGGAGTCCCAGTTTCGCAGACCGGGCGGGCCCGGGGCATCCGAGTTCCGGCGGCGCTCAGGGACGCGGCACCTCGAGGAACCGGGGACGGCCCAGCGAGGGGTCGGTGAGCAACCGGCTCTGGTCGGTCGGATTGCGGGAGTACGACACGAGCAGCTTCCCGTCGGCGAGCGGCAGCTCCGGATGGGCCAACGGCTGGTAGGTGACCACACCGTCGCCCTCGAGGTGGGGCAGCGAGCGGCGGTGGACGACGGTCCACGGCCCCTGGGGCGCCGGCGCCCGCCACACCGCCAGGGTGTTGCCGAGGTCTCCGCCCTGCTTGCCGACCGCGACGTACGAACCGTTGATTCGGTGGACCGACAACGCTTGGGAGACACCGGGGTTCGCAGGCAATATCGCGGCTGCCGCAGCGGCGGACGGCGACCAGTCGGAGCCGGTCCAGTACGTCCAGGTGGTCGGCCGTACGGCGGTCGCCAGGGGTGCCCGGGCGAGCATCAGCGCGCGTCCTGCCGCCCCGCCGCCGACGCCGGATCCGGGTCCGACCGTGCCGTAGACGTACAACCACCCGTCGGCGACGACCATCGCCGTCGCCCAGTTCACCTGCTCCGGGTCACGCCGGTCGGGCGTGATCGACACCGCACGCGGCGCACCCGGCACGCCGCCGCGGGGAACGTGCACGGTGACCAGACTCGCGCCGAGGTAGGCGAAGTCGTACAGGCCCTTGCCGGTGCGTTGCACCCGGGAGCAGCCGATCCACAGGTCGTCGCCGCCGGCGGTCGACCGCGCGGCGAGCGACGACGGCCAGCAGACGCTGCCCGGCGAGTTCGGCAGAACGGCGGCGTCGTCGGCGCCGATCGCCTGCGCCGTACAGTCGCCCTCGGTGACCAGGATCGAGCTCGACGCGAAGCGCGGCCCCGCTCCGGCGGCCCGGGTCGTATCGCCGAACAGCCAGAGCGTCCGCCCGTCGACCAGCGCCGTGCTCAACCCGACGTCGGCCGCCCGCCAGTCGTCGAGCCCGCTGATACCGGCCATCCACCGGTCGTACGCCGCCGCGGAGTCCGGGGCGGTGGTCGGGTGGCAGGCGGGGGCACCGACCGGTCGGACGATCCGCAGCGGCCCCGCACCGGAACCGGTCCAGGTCGCCTCCGGGTAGTGCGGCGGGTCGGCGGTGGACGCACAGCCGGCCAGCAGGGCCGTCAGCAGCGCGAGCACGGTCGGCCGCGCGAACCGGCGTCGCGCTCGCCTCGGTGACCGTCCCACGCAGGTCACCCTAGGTGCGGCTCAGAAGGCGTAGGGCAACAGTTCCGCGAACAACTCGTCCGCGTCGTACGGGTGCCCCTTGCTGGTGAACCAGGTGCAGACATTGACGCAGTCGCGGTGCAGGTAGTCGATCGCGTTCGGGTTGGCGATCACGTCGACCACCTGCGGTACGTCGATGATCACGATGCCGTCGGCGCCGGCCAGGATGTTGTACGCGGACAGGTCACCGTGGGCAATCCCCTTGCCGCACAACACGATCAGCGCCGACCGCAGCTGCTCGAACCACTCGGCGAGCTGTGTCCGGGTGGGGCGTGTGGCGGCCAGCCGCGGGGCCGGCATGCCATCGGCGTCGACGACCAGCTCCATCAGGATCTCCAGGTCGTCGATCTGCACCGGGTACGGCACCGGCACGCCGCTGGTCCACAGGTCGACCAGGTAGCCCCACTCGGCCTGGGCCCAGACTCCGGCGGCGACCTGCTTGCCGAACGCCGTGCCGGTGGCCACGGCGCGGGCCTCGCGGGTGTCCTTGAGTCGCCGCCCCTCGGTGTAGCCGGCATGCCGCCGGAACGCGCGGTGCTCCGGCGGGCGGTAACGCTTGGCCGCCATCCGGGCGACCTGTGCGCCGTCCGGCGAGCTGCGCTCGACCAGGAAGACGTCGGCTTCCTTGCCGGTCTTGAGCACACCGAGTTCGGTGTCGATGGATTCGTCGGTGACCACGACCCAGTCGGGTCGCGGGTGAGGGCCGCGTTGCAGCCGCTCCAGACTCCCCCAGGACGACCAGCGTCGGCCGGGGCCGAGGTCAGTGGCGGGGGCGGTGAAGTGCAGGTCCGACAGGTCGCCGAGGCGGCCGGCAGGGGTGGAAGTCACGGGTGTTCTCCGTCGTTCGAAGGTGTTGCTGGCGGGTGCAGGCGCGCACGAGGTCGGCCATGGTCAACTCCCTTCGTCGGGCGACGGATGTCGCGGGATCCCAGCGTGACGCAGTCGGCGACGGGTCGGCAATCGAATTTCCGTCACTCACCGCCGTCCGGATGCAGAGACGGGCGTTCCGCGGATCGACCGGTCGTGGTTTCCTGCTGCCAGGTCACGAGTGCCAGCAGACAGCCCCGGCTTGCTGGCCGGCAACCCTCCAACCGCGGTGGGGTGCCCCGGGTGAAGACCTGGCAGGCGTCGCAGATCGGCGCCGGCAAGCGCGGATCTCCGTCGGGACCACCGGCACCGTCCGGGACGTTCGGATCCGCCGTACGCGGCAGGAGCCACCTGCCCGCACTGGATGGAGGACTTCTCTCATGAGCGACACCAACTGGGCCTTCGAAACCCGCCAGGTGCACGCCGGTCAGGTGGTCGACGAGACCACCGGCGCCCGGGCGCTGCCGATCTACCAGACCACGTCGTACGTCTTCAAGGACACCGACCACGCCAAGAACCTGTTCGCGCTCAGCGAGTTCGGCAACATCTACACCCGGTTGATGAACCCGACCACGGACGCCGTGGAGCAGCGGATCGCCAGTCTCGAGGGCGGCGTCGGTGCCCTGCTGGTCGCGTCCGGCCAGGCGGCCGAGACCCTCGCGATCCTGAACATCGCCGAGGCGGGCTCCCACGTGGTCGCCTCCCCCGCGTTGTACGGCGGCACCTTCAACCTGCTCAAGCACACGCTGCCGAAGTACGGCATCGAGGTCACCTTCGTCGAGGACGCGCGCGACCTCGAACAGTGGCGATCCGCCGTACGCCCGAACACCAAGCTGTTCTTCGCCGAGACGATCTCCAACCCCAAGAACGAGGTCCTCGACATCGAGGGCGTCTCCGGCGTCGCCCACGACGCGGGCGTTCCGCTGATCGTCGACAACACGATCGCGACGCCGTACGTGCTGCGCCCGATCGAACACGGCGCCGACATCGTGCTGCACTCCGCCACGAAGTACCTCGGCGGTCACGGCACCTCGATCGCCGGCGTCATCGTCGACAGCGGCAACTTCGACTTCGCCAAGGACCCCGAGCGCTTCCCGAACTACAACACCCCGGAGGAGAGCTACCACGGGCTCGTCTACGCGCGGGACCTCGGCGTCGGCAGCCCGCTCGGGGCGAACCTGGCGTTCATCCTCAAGGCGCGGGTCCAGTTGCTGCGTGACCTCGGGTCGGCGGTGTCGCCGTTCAACGCCTTCCTGATCGCCCAGGGCCTGGAGACGCTCAGCCTGCGCGTCGAGCGACACCTGGAGAACGCCCGTAAGGTCGCGGACTACCTGCAGGGTCACCCGCAGGTGCAGCGGGTCGGGTGGGCGTCCCTGCCGGACCACGACTACTACGAGCTGGCCCAGAAGTACGCCCCCAAGGGTGCCGGCGCGGTGCTCACCTTCGAGATCGAGGGCGGGGTGGAGGCCGGCCGCAAATTCGTCGAAGGCCTGACCCTGCACTCCCACGTCGCGAACATCGGTGACGTGCGCTCGCTGGTGATCCACCCGGCATCGACGACCCACTCCCAGGGCGGCGACGCCGACCGGCTCGCGGCGGGCGTCACCCCCGGACTGATCCGACTCGCGGTCGGCATCGAGCACATCGACGACATCATCGCCGACCTGGAGCAGGGCTTCGACGCGGCGGCCAAGGTGACCCTCGCCGCCGCCGGCTGATCAGAGCAGCTGCGCCAGGGTGTAGATGAGCAGGCCAACGAGGCCGCCCACGACGGTGCCGTTGATCCGGATGAACTGAAGGTCCCGGCCGACGTGCAACTCGATCCGTTGGGCGGCCTCGTCGCCGTCCCACCGGTCGATCGTCTGCGAGATGACGGTCGACAGTTCGCGGCCGTACGTGCGGACGGCGAAGCTGACGACGTCGGCCAGGCGGCGGTCCAGCGACGCCCGGAACTCCTCGTCGGTCCGGATCCGACCGCCCAGGTCGCGCAGCGCGACGGCCATCCGCTCGCGCAGCTCACCGTCCGGGTCGGCCAGCGCCTCGACGATCGCGGTGCGCACCGAACCCCACAGCGACACCATCGACCCGGCGACCGAGGGGTGCTCCAGGAAACGGACCTTGAGCGCCTCCGCCTTGGCGATGGTGTCCGGGTCGTGCTGCAGGTCGTCGGCCAGGCTGGCCAACAGGTTGTCCAGCGCGATCCGCGCGGAGTGGTCGGGGTTGTCGCGCACGTCGGTCAGCCACGACACGATCTCGGTGTGGATGCGCAGGCTGACGGTGTCGTCGAGCCATTTGGGCGACCACCACGGCGCCCGCTGCT
>JASLFY010000128.1 GCA_030150425.1 Yimella sp.
TCGCCACCGCGATCGGGCCGGCCTCGGTGGCGCCGTAGACGTTCAGCAGCTCGGTCCGGGCGGACAGCTCGCGGCTGAGCTGCGGGCGCAGGATGTCGGACCCGCTGATCGCGAGGATCCGGTCGTCGGTCAGCCGCTGGAGTTGGTCCGGCAAGCCGGTGATCGCGTCGGCGCCGGCGTCCTCCAGTAACGCCGGGGCCTTGTCGCGCAGTCGGTGTACGTCGACGATCCCGGCCCCGAGCAGCCAGGCCGCACTGATCGCCGCCCACCCGTGGCCGCTGGTCGGCGGCAGGCAGACGGCGAGTCGGCGTGGGCGTCGCGGGAGGCGACGGACGACGGCCAGGTGTTGCGTGGCGGTCCGGGGTCGAGGTGGGCCGTGCCGCGTGGGGTGCGGGCTTCCGCCGGTACCCGACGATGTGAGGGCGATGGCCTGCGGCAGGCGTGGTGGGCGCAGGCGGCCGCTGCTCAGGTCGTCGCCGAGCACCCGCGCGGTCGAGTCCGGCGGGCCGCCGCGTACGCCGATCAGGGTCGGTCGGGCCCCCGCGTACGACGCCGCGAGCACCGCGACCACCGTCGCCCGGGCCGTCGTTGTCGCGATCAGCACCGGCTCGTGGGGGTCGAGGGTGCCGGCGACGCGTACGGCCCGCGCCAGCAACTCCCGCCGGGTCGCCCCGCCGTCGCGGTCGATCAGGAAGGTCATCGCCGGCGGTGGCTGAACCGGCCGACCAGGCGCGCGGTCGTGGTCGGTGCGACGGCGCTCGCGGCCGCGCCGGCGCGGGCCCACCACGGTGACTGCAGCGGACGACCGGTCGTGAGGGCGCGGACCACCTGGCGCGCGGCGCGTTCCGGGCTCATCGCGAGCAGCGGGCGTTCGCCGTACGTCGGGGCGCTCATCGCGGTGCGAACCAGGGCGAGCTCGACGAGGCTGACGCCGATGCCGTACGGCTCCAGTTCCGGGCGGATCGACCGCAGCCAGATGTCGAAGGCGCCCTTGGACGCGGCGTACGAACTCCAGCCCGGGGTCGCGATGCGCGCGCCGACGGTGCTGACCGCGACGATCCGTCCGCCACGTCGCTCGATCATCGGCGGCAGGAGGCCGAGCAGCAGGCGGGTGTGGCCGAGGAAGTTCACCCGGATCGACCGTTCGAGGTCGTGCGGTCGATCGAGCTGTTGCAGGACGGGTCGGGCGATGGACAGCCCGGCGTTCGCGACGACGGTGTCGATCTCCGCCCCGCGCAACCGGGCCAGGGCCGTGTCGATGGAGTCGTCGCTGCGCAGGTCGCAGGTGAGGACGTCGGCGCTGCCGCCGCGGCGGCGTACGTCGGCGGCGACCTGCTCCAGCAGGTCGGTGCGGCGGGCGAGCAACCAGAGGTGGTCGCCGGAGGTGGCGAGGGCGCGTGCCGTCGCCGCCCCGATGCCGGACGACGCCCCGGTGATGACCACCCCTGCCATGGGTCCGGAGTCTACGGAGGAGACCACGCGTGGCGGTCGCTTCGGACACACTGCGAGGCATGGCCGACACCGAGTTGCTGATCGACACCCGCGGACTGCTGATCGGCACGGCCACGGCCGCGCTTCAGATCGAGGGTGGTGACCGCAACAACAACTGGTACGACTGGGCGCAGGTCCCGGGGAACGTCGCGGACGGTTCGTCACCAGTGCGCGCCACCGACCACTGGCGGCGCTGGCGCGAGGACACCGAGCTGATGGCGCAGCTGGGATTGCAGACGTACCGGATGTCGGTGGAGTGGTCCCGGATCGAACCGCGCCCGGGGGAGTTCGAGCCGGCTGCGCTGGACCGCTACCGGCAGGAGATCGCGGCCGTGGTCGGGGCCGGTCTGGTGCCGCTGGTGACCCTGCATCACTTCTCGCACCCCTCCTGGTTCGAGGCCGAGGGAGCGTTCACCCGCCCCGGTTCGGTGGACCGCTTCCTGACGTTCACGCAGCGGGTCGTCGAAGCCCTCGGCGACCTGGTGACCGACTGGGTGACGATCAACGAGCCGAACGTCCACGCCGTGCAGTCGTACCTGTTCGGTGAAGGGCCGCCCGGCCGCAAGGACTGGTCCGGGCTGCGCGCCACCCTGCGCCACATGGCGATCGCGCACTGCCGGGCGTACGACCTCATCCACCGGCTGCAGCCTGAGGCGAATGTCGGATTCGCCCACCACGCAAGGGTTTTCGCGCCGTTGCACGCGAAGAACCCGGTGCACCGGGCGGTGGCGGCGCTGGACCGTGCGTTGTTCCAGGACCTGCTCGCCGACGCGATGCTCGGCGGTCGGTTCCCTCGCCTCCTGGGACGACAGCCGGAGGAGGTCGTACGTGGCGGGCACTACCACGACTACCTCGGCATCAACTACTACAGCCGAAGCGCGGTGCGCGGACTCGCCGACGGGACCTTCCCCGGGGTGCCGGTCAACGACCTCGGCTGGGAGATCCAGCCGGCGGGACTCGTGACCGTCGCCGAGGATCTGTACGCGCGTTTCCCGGCGCCGATCTGGGTCACCGAGAACGGCATCGCGGACGCCGCGGACGCCCACCGCGCGCGCTTCGTCCACGAGCACCTCGCGGCGATCGCCGGCAGCGATCTGCCGTTCGAGCGGTATTACCACTGGTGCTTCGTCGACAACTGGGAGTGGTCGCAGGGTGAGGGGCCACGCTTCGGGCTGGTTGCGCTGGACTACGAGACCCAGGCCCGTACGCCGCGCGACAGCGCACACTTCCTCGCCGCCGTCATCCGCGATGGCGGCGTGACGCCGGAGACGTACGAGCGGTTCGTCGCGGGGCAGGAGTACCGGATCGGCTGACCGCCCCCAACACGCAGACGCTGCACTTGCGTGCGGACGCTACGGGTAGAGCTGTAGCGCCTGCACACAAGTGCAGCGTTTGCGGGGGAGGGCGGGTCAGCCCTTGTTCATCC
>JASLFY010000212.1 GCA_030150425.1 Yimella sp.
CCGCGTGATGGACGGCCGCGGCGGTGGCGGCACCGGCCAGCAGCGGTTCGCGCCGCTGAACAGCTGGCCCGACAACGTGAGCCTGGACAAGGCGCGTCGCCTGCTGTGGCCGGTGAAGAAGAAGTACGGCAAGTCGCTGTCTTGGGCCGACCTGATGATCCTCGCCGGCAACGTGGCGCTGGAGTCCATGGGCTTCGAGACCTTCGGTTTCGCCGGCGGTCGCATCGACGCGTGGGAGCCGGACGACGACGTCTACTGGGGCCCGGAGACCACGTGGCTGGGCGACGAGCGCTACACCGGTGAGCGCGACCTGGAGAAGCCGCTGGCCGCGGTCCAGATGGGGCTGATCTACGTCAACCCGGAGGGCCCGAACGGTGAGCCCGACCCCCTGAAGTCGGCGAAGGACATCCGCGAGACCTTCGCCCGGATGGCGATGAACGACGAGGAGACAGTCGCGCTGATCGCCGGTGGTCACACCTTCGGCAAGACCCACGGCGCCGCCGACGTCGACGAGCACGTCGGCCCCGACCCGGAGGACGCGCCGCTGGAGCAGAACGGCCTGGGCTGGAAGAACAGCCACGGCACCGGCTCGGGCGACGACACGATCACCAGCGGCCTGGAGGTCACCTGGACCTACCACCCGACCCGCTGGGACAACGAGTTCTTCCACATCCTGTACGCGTACGACTGGGAGCTGATGGAGAGCCCCGCCGGCGCCAAGCAGTGGCGTCCGAAGAACGGTGGCGGCGACGACATGGTGCCGATGGCGCACAGCGAGGGACGCCGCGAGCCGCGCATGCTCACCAGCGACCTGGCGCTGCGCTTCGACCCGGAGTACGACAAGATCTCGCGCCGGTTCAAGGACGACCAGGCCGCCTTCTCCGACGCCTTCGCCCGCGCGTGGTTCAAGCTGACCCACCGCGACATGGGCCCGGTCACCCGGTACGTCGGTGCCGAGGTGCCGACCGAGGAGCTGCTCTGGCAGGACCCGATCGAGCCGTCGACCACGACCGCCTCCGACGCGGAACTGGCCGAGCTGAAGCAGCAGATCGCCGACTCCGGGCTGACCGTGTCGCAGCTGGTCTCGACCGCGTGGGCGTCGGCCTCGTCGTTCCGCGGCAGTGACAAGCGCGGTGGCGCGAACGGCGCCCGCATCGCCCTCGAGCCGATGCGCAGCTGGGCGGTCAACGACCCGCAGCAGCTGTCGACCGTGCTGGCGAAGCTGACCGAGATCAAGGACGCCAGCGGCAGGATCTCGCTGGCCGACCTGATCGTGCTGGCCGGCAACGTCGGCGTCGAGCAGGCCGCGAAGGCGGCCGGTGTCGACGTGGCGGTGCCCTTCCACGGCGGTCGTGGCGACGCGCTGCAGGAGAAGACCGACGTCGAGTCGGTCGGCTACCTGGAGCCGCGGGCCGACGGTTTCCGCAACTACGACCGTACGGACAACCCGCTGCCGGCCGAGAACCTGCTGGTCGACCGCGCGAACCTGCTCGGTCTGAGCGCTCCCGAGATGACCGCCCTGGTCGGCGGTCTGCGGGTGCTCGGCGCCAACACCGGCGACTCGAAGCACGGCGTGCTGACCGACCGCGTCGGACAGCTGACGAACGACTTCTTCGTCAACCTGCTCGACCTGGACACCCAGTGGGCCGCGGTCGACGCGGACACCTACCGGGGCGGGAACCGTACGCTCGGCGCGTCGTGGACCGCGACCCGCGCCGACCTGGTGTTCAGCGCGAACTCCGAACTGCGCGCGGTGGCCGAGGTCTACGCCGCGGACGACGCGAAGTTCGTCGCGGACTTCGTCGCCGCGTGGGTCAAGGTGATGGAGGCCGACCGCTTCGACCTGCACCGCTGATTCGCGGGAATCGGCGGTTGTCCGCCAACTCGGTCGCGCCACGCGACGCAGGTGACGGACAACCGGCGATCAGTACGACGACGCCCTCGGCCCGCGCGGCCGGGGGCGTCGCCGTACGTCCGGGGCGATAGGTTCGAAGCCCGACCAGTCGAAGGAGACTGCAATGATCCTGATCAACGTGCGGATGCCGATCCGTGCCGACAAGCTCGACGAGTGGGCCGAACTCTCGCGGGCGTACTCCGCCGCGGTGAACGCCGAAGAGGGTTGTCTCTTCTTCGAATTCGCGCGCAGCGACGACGAGCCGAACACCTGGGTCTGCATCGAGGGCTACCGCGACGCGGCCGCCGGCGAGGTCCACATGCAGCAGCAACACGTCAGCGACTTCTTCGCGAAGATGCCCGACATCGTCTCGGCGCGGCCGGAGATCATCTACATCGACGCCAAGGACAACGACGGCTTCGGACCGATGGGCGAGATCCAGCCGCGCGGCTGATGGACGTCTCGCTGAGCGTCGTACTGGACGCGGTCCGGATCGGCCGGCTGCGTTCGCTGCCGCCGGAGGGCCAGGCGACCGGGATCCACAAGGAACCGGTCGCCGGTCCGGTGCGGGTGACGACGCTCGGGTTGGTCGGCGACGAACACGGCGACCGCCGGGTCCACGGCGGGCCGGAGAAGGCCCTGCACTACTTCTCCGTCGAGGGCTACGAGCGTCTCGCGTCGGCGCTCGGACTGGTCGGCTCACTGCACCCGGGCGACCTCGGCGAGAACCTCGGCGGACGCGGCGCGACCGAACGTACGGTCTGCGTCGGCGACGTCTTCCGGATCGGTACGGCGACCGCCCAGGTATCCCGTCCGCGCTCCCCCTGCTGGCGGATCGACCACCGCCTCGGCGTCGACGGTGCGAACCTGCTGCTGGCCCAATTGCGTTGCCAGGGTTGGTATCTGCGCGTCCTCGAGGAGGGCGAGGTGGCGGCCGGCGACTGGATGACGCTGCTCGAACGCCCCTCCCCGGATGCCACGATCGACCGGCTGCTGGAGGTCCAGCAGCAGGACCGACCCGACCCGGTCGAGCTGCGTGAACTGGCCTCGGCGACCGGGCTCACGCCGGAGATCTCCCGCCGCCTGAGCGGTCGTGCGGAGTGGCTGGAGCGGAACACCTGATCCGGGGCCTACCCGTCGGTAGACTCCGGCTCGTCCGCTACGCACACGAGGAGTCGACATGGCAGAGCCCACCCGCACCCCGGTCAACGACCGTCCCGGCTTTCACCACGTCGCGGCCGCGACCTGGCTGATCATCGACATCGGCGCCCTGCTGGTGCTGATCGGAATGCTGGGCATCTTCCAGCCGGAGAAGGGACTGCTGCCCGACCCCGCGTGGCTCACCGACCCGATTGCCGGTTGGGTCATCGGCAACATCATCGGCATCGCCGCTTACAAGACGGTGCTGAATCTCCACCCGGCCGTGATATCCGGCGTCGCCCTGCTGGCCGTCGCGCTGTCGCCGTTGGTGTTCGTGAAGTACCCCGCGATGGGGGCGTTCGTCGCCGGCTTGGTCATCGGTCTCGCCGCGGGAGCCCTCTACTGGCGCGCTCACAAGAACGCGCCGGCCACCCTGCTCTGACCGCATCCTCGAACCGTTGAAGCTGACCCGCGTCCGAGTGGCGATCGGCGCCTTCTTCGGGCTGTCCGCCGTCCACCTGGTGTCGCTCGCGCTGGGGCGCGAGCTCGCCGCCGACGTCAGCCAGGTGACGCTGATGCCGCCCCTGGCGGTCGCGCTCGCCACCGCCGTCCCGGCGCCGCGCGCGGCCGTGGTGCGGCGTACGTTGCTCGCCCTCGGCTTCAGCTGGCTGGGCGACACGCTCCCCCGGTTCGCCGAAGGCGACACCGCCTTCCTGCTGATGGTCGGCTCGTTCATGGTCGCGCAGGGTTGTTACATCGCCGCCTTCGCGCCCTGGCGGGACCGCAGCGTGTTGCGCCGCAGGGCGCTGCTGGCGCCGTACGTCATCGCGATCGGCGGGCTCGTCGCGGCCTGTGGCCCGTACGCCGGCCCGCTGCTGGTGCCCGTGTTCTGTTACGGCCTGCTGCTCGGCACGATGGCGGTGCTGGCCAGCGGCGTGAACCGGCTGACCTGGGTCGGCGGCGCGGTCTTCCTGGTCTCGGACGCGCTCATCGCACTCGATGCGTTCGCGCCGTGGTGGCACCTGCCGGGACAGTCGTTCTGGGTGATGTCGACCTACCTGGCCGCGCAGACCGCGATCGTCGCCGGCGTCGTCCGGGCCGCCGATCGGTAGCCTGGCCGGCATGGCTGCCACTGGCGAGGTTCTCGACGACGGTCCGTTCTTCCACGGCACGACCACCGACCTCGCGGTCGGCGACCTGCTGACCGCCGGGCACCCGTCGAACTACCGGCCCGAGGTCGTGATGAACCACATCTACTTCACCGCGCTGCGCGACGGCGCCGGGCTGGCGGCGGAGCTGAGCCGGGAGCTGCGCGGCGGCACCCCGCACGTCTACCAGGTGGAGCCGACCGGCGACTGGGAGAACGACCCGAACGTCACCGACAAGAAGTTCCCCGGCAACCCGACCCGCTCGTTCCGCAGCCGCGAGCCGCTGCGGGTCGTCGCCGAGATCGACGACTGGACGCGCCTGTCGCACGAGGACCTGGAGCTGTGGCGCGGGCGGCTCGCGAAGCTGCGCGAGTCGAACGCCGAGATCATCAACTGACGCCGGCCCTGATGAACGACCTGCACGTCGCACCCGGGCCTGGAGCTCCCAGCGGGCTGACCGTGCCGGCCGGCGAACTCGTCGAACGTTTCTCCCACGCGTCCGGGCCCGGCGGGCAGGGCGTGAACACCGCGGACTCGCGGGTGCAACTGAGCCTGGACCTCGCGACCACGACCGCGCTGACCGAGCGTCAACGGGAGCTCGTGCTGGACCGGCTCGCCGCGCGGCTGGCGGGCACCGTGCTCACCATCAGCTCCACCGAACACCGGTCCCAGCGTCGCAACCGAACGGCCGCGCGTGAGCGGTTGGCGGCGCTGCTGCGCGAGGCGGTCATGCCGACCCCGCCCCGTCGACCGACGCGCCCGACCCGTGGATCGCAACGACGCCGGTTGGCCGCCAAACGGGAACGATCGGAAGTGAAGCAGACCCGGCGACCGCCGCGTGCGGAGTGAGCGCTCAGGCCGGCAGGTCGAGCGCGGCCTGGATCTGCCGGATCGTCGAACCGAGGATCCCGCCGGCCAGCAGCCCGCCACCCAGCGGGCCGGCCGAGTCGGTGCCGAGCGCCGGCAGTTTGCGTAGCGCTGCCCGCTCCTCGTCGGTGAGCTCAGCCAGCTGCCAACGTATTTCACTCTCGACACCATCCGGTCGGTCGATCGAAACGGCCTTCACGGCGTACGCCGCGGCACCGAGCGCATGGGCAGCGAGGTGCGCGACCGCCGAGGCCTGAGCGACCGCTCGCGCCGCTGCCGCCCCGGCCGGGGTCGTCGCCGCACCGGCCGCCTTGACCGCGACCCTCCGCAGGCGGATCTCGGCGGCGGCGGAACTCTCGCCGGCCGCGTACGCCAGAGTGCGGGCGTACGCGCCCCGAACCTGTTCCAGCGCAACAGGTTCCGCGTCGAACAGCGGAAGAACACGGCCTGCGCAGGCTGCCGCCCAGCGGGCCACCGTACGGCGGTCGGCGTCGCTCAGGGTCTGGATCGAGGTCACGTCCGTGATCGTGTCACGGGACCCGATGGCCCACCTCGGGTGCCATTCAGCCGATCAGATAGGCGAACCCACGATTCGTCGATCGCACGTGTTCGACGAACCCGACCGCGCTGCCCAAGTAGGACAGAACGTAGTCCGCGTCGTCGATCGTCGAACGATTCTCGTGAGCCCAGCGCTGCAACTCCGCCAGATCGTCGGCAATCGCACCCACAAATCTGTGGACAACCGCGCCCACAAAGCCGTTGGGCGCGCCTGATGCGCCGAGCGGACTGGCCTTGCGCGAAGCCCAGCCGGGCCGAGATAACTGGTCCGGTCCGAGAGAACTCGAATTTTCCCGTTCTCTCGAACCGGACCAGTTATCTCGCTCCCGGCGGCCAGTCACAGGCACCACTCCGATCGAGGCGGCCAGCTCGTGCCTGTCGCCGAGGCGTCAGACGTTGAACCGGAACTCCACCACGTCGCCGTCCTGCATGACGTAGTCCTTGCCTTCCATGCGGGCCTTGCCCTTGGCCCGGGCCTCGGCCACCGAACCGGTCTCCACCAGGTCCTCGAAGCTGATCACCTCGGCCTTGATGAAGCCCTTCTGGAAGTCGGTGTGGATGACCCCGGCGGCCTGCGGCGCGGTCCAACCCTTGTGGATCGTCCAGGCGCGGGTCTCCTTCGGGCCGGCGGTCAGATAGGTCTGCAGGCCGAGGGTGTTGAAGCCTTTGTGCGCCAGCTGCTCCAGACCCGGCTCGGTGATACCGACCGACTCCAGCAGCTCCCGCGCGTCGTCCTCGTCGAGCTCGGCGACCTCGGACTCCAGCTTCGCGTTCAGGAAGATCGCGTCGGCCGGGGCGACGAGGGCCGCCATCTGCGACTGGAAGTCGGTGTCGGTCAGCTGGTCCTCGTCGACGTTGAAGACGTAGATGAACGGCTTGGTGGTCAGCAGCCCGAGCTCGCGTACGGCGTCGAGGTCGACCTCTCCGGGGTGCTTGGAGATCGGGTCGCCGGCCTCGAGGATCTTCTGGGCCGCGAGCGCCGCGTCGAGGACCGCCTTGTCGGTCTTCTTGCCCTTGACCTCCTTGTCGAGGCGGGGCACCGCCTTCTCCAGGGTCTGCAGGTCGGCGAGCACGAGCTCGGTGTTGATGGTCTCCAGATCGGACGACGGCTCGACCTTGCCGTCGACGTGGTGCACGTCGTCGTCGACGAAGGCGCGAACGACCTGGCAGATCGCGTCGGCCTCGCGGATGTTGGCCAGGAACTTGTTGCCCAGACCCTCACCCTCCGAGGCGCCCTTGACGATGCCGGCGATGTCGACGAACGACACCGTCGCCGGCAGGATCGTCTGCGACCCGAAGATGCCGGCAAGCACCTTCAGCCGGGGGTCGGGCAGCGGCACCACCCCGACGTTCGGCTCGATCGTCGCGAACGGGTAGTTCGCGGCGAGCACGTTGTTCTTGGTCAGTGCGTTGAACATGGTCGACTTGCCGACATTGGGAAGTCCGACGATTCCGATGGTGAGTGCCACGGGCACAGGAGTCTACGGGATCAACGGGACCGCCCGGTTGTCGTACAGCAACCGTGCCGGACGGTCCTCAGGATTCTCTTCCTCGCCGCCCCTAGGGTCGACGGCCATGGCGACAGTGGCGGTGTGCGAGGACGACCCGGCGGTGCGGGACGTCCTGAAACGGGCGCTCAGTCACGACGGTCACACGGTTCGTACGGCGGCCGATGCCGCCTCGCTGCTGCGCGACATCGACCCCGCGACGGACCTTATCCTACTCAACAACGCACTGCCCGACGACGACGGGAGCCACATCTACGTCGCACTGC
>JASLFY010000270.1 GCA_030150425.1 Yimella sp.
GCCGCCAACGCGAGCGGTTTGGTGGTGGGCTGCGCCGATCCACCCGCGGGTTCGAGGGTGATCCCGACCCCGACCGCGCGGGCCGCGTTGCCGTGCAGCTCCATCGCGACGACGCCGTCCTGCGGGCCGGGCAGTACCCCGGCCGACACCATCGAACCGTCCGGCTGCTGCAACCACAGCTGGTACGAACGGCCGGTGGGCGCGGCTCCGATCAGGGCCGACCGGAAGACCGCCTTCCCCATCGCCGGCGACCGCGTCACGGTGGCGGTGTGGCCCGGCATCTCGAGGGTGTACGTGCGCGCGTCGGCCGCCTGGCTGACCTGGGTCATCGCGTTCACCGGGGCGGTGGACCGGTGGGCCGCACCGATCGCCACTCCGCCGACGCCGATCACCGCGGCCGCCGCGGCCGCGAGAAACCAGGCCCGCCGCCGCGGACGCAGCGGAACCACCGGCGGCAACGGCCGCTGGTGACTCGCCGCGGTCAACACGTTCGCGCGCAGCCCGGCGGGCGGCGCCACGTCGGTCGCGGCCGCGAGATCCGCTGCGACACCGCGCAGTTCGATCAGTTCGGGGAGGTGCTCGGGGTGCTGGGCGAGGTAGGCCTCGACCTGCTCCCGCTCGTCGTCGGTCACCGCGTCGAGGGCGTACGCCGCCAGCAACTGGTAGGTCTCGTGGGTCATCGGCGCACTCCCATCGTGTCGCGCAGCCGGATCAGTCCGTCCCGGATCCGGGTCTTGGCGGTGCCCAGCGGCAGGTCGAGCAGACCGGCCACCTCGGTGTGGGTGTAGCCGCCGAAGTAGGCCAGTTCGACCGCCTCCCGTTGGGTGTCGGTCAGGTGGGCGAGCGCCCGGCGCACCCGTTCGGCGTCGAGGCTGCGGTGCGCCGCCTCGACCGTCGTGTCGTACGCCGGCTGCCGGGTCTCCCGCTCGAACGTCTCGTCGCGCCGGGCGGACGCCTCGGCGCTGCGTACGCGGTCCACCGCCCGGCGGTGGGTGATGGTGAGCAGCCAGGACAGCGCGCTGCCGCGCTGCGGGTCGAACCGGGCGCTACTGCGCCAGACCTCGAGGTACGCCTCCTGGGTGACCTCCTCGGCGTACGTCGGGTTGCGCACCACGCGCAACGCGAGGCCGTACATCCGGGCGCTGGTCAGGTCGTACAGCCGGGCGAAGGCGGTCTCGTCGCCGCGCGCGCAGCGGCGCAGCAGGCCCTCCAGCGTCGGCCCGGGGTCGTCGGCCGAGCCGGCGGCCGCGGGCGCGCGGGACGTCGACATGTCAGCCATCCTCCGCCCTCCGGGCCACAGGTGCAGCAGTCATGTCCGGAGTTCGGCGCGACGTGACGTGTGGATTGGTCCCGTGTGACTTACGGATCAGTACGGACCCTCCCGCGCCTTTCACGTGCGCTGGAGCACAATCGAGCCCATGACTTCGACGCCCACCTCGACGCAGACCTCGATCCTCGACCGCGCCCGCGAGCGGGTGCTGGTGCAGGGGGAGCCGCTCGGCTACGACGAACTGGTCGAGGTGCTGCAGACCCCCGACGAGATGCTGCCCGACCTGCTGGCGCTGGCCCACGAGGTGCGGCTGAAGTACAACGGCGAGGAGGTCGAGGTCGAGGGGATCGTGTCGCTGAAGACCGGCGGCTGCCCCGAGGACTGCCACTTCTGCAGCCAGTCCGGCCAGTTCACCTCGCCGGTGCGCTCGGTGTGGCTGAACATCCCCGAGCTGGTGAAGGCGGCCGAGCAGACCGCGGCCACCGGGGCCACCGAGTTCTGCATCGTCGCCGCGGTCCGCGGACCCGACGAGCGCCTGATGTCGCAGATGCGTGACGGCGTGAAGGCAATCAAGGAGGCCGTCGACATCGAGGTCGCCGCGTCCCTCGGCATGCTCACCCGGGAGCAGGTCGACCAGCTGGTCGAGATGGGCGTGCACCGCTACAACCACAACCTGGAGGCGGCGCGGTCGTACTTCCCGCAGGTGGTCACCACCCACTCGTACGACGAGCGCTGGGAGACCTGCACGATGGTCAAGGAGTCCGGCATGCAGCTGTGCTGCGGCGGCCTCGTCGGGATGGGCGAGACGATCGAGCAGCGCGCCGAACTCGCCTCGCAGCTGGGCGAACTCGAGCCCCACGAGGTTCCGCTGAACTTCCTCAACCCGCGCCCGGGCACCCCGTTCGGCGACCTGGAGCCGATGGACTCCAAGGACGCGCTGCGCACCATCGCCGCCTTCCGCCTGGCGCTGCCGCGCACCATGCTGCGCTACGCCGGCGGGCGCGAGCTGACCCTCGGTGACCTCGGCACCCGCGACGGTCTGCTCGGCGGCATCAACGCGGTCATCGTCGGCAACTACCTCACCACCCTGGGCCGCGACCCGAAGTCGGACCTGGCGCTGCTGGACGAGCTGCAGATGCCGATCAAGGCGCTGAACGCCTCGCTCTGACCCGCCGAGTCCACGACGATGAACGAGTTCTGCGCGCGCTGCGGCGAGCCGGCCGACAACGGTGACCACACCGTGTGTCAGCGGTGGTTGGCCGCCGAGGAACCGCCCCGGTTCTGCACCGCCTGCCGGCGCCGGATGAAGGTGCAGGTCACCCCCACCCGGTGGACGGCGACCTGTGTCGAACACGGCGAGCTGTCGTCCGACGACGTGACCCGCTGACGCCCGACGCCGACAACGGCCCAGTAGGTTTGGCCGGAGAACACCCAATCCAGGGAGGAACACCCATGTCTCAGCCCACCAACGGTGGCTACGAAGGTCAGGGCAACAGCCTCGGCCAGCAGTTCGGCGACCAGCAGAACCAGCAGGGCGGCTCGCTCGGGTCCGAGTACGGCTCCTCCTCCTGGGGCCAGAACGAGAACGCCGAGCAGCAGACCCAGCAGTTCAGCGCCCCGGGCAGCCAGCAGTCGTCCTACGACCAGTCCGGCTACGGCCAGCAGGGCTACCAGCAGCAGCCGTACGAGCAGCAGGGCTCCCAGGCGTCGCCCGGCGCGGCGTACGGCCAGGACGGTTCGTCCTCGTACGACCAGCAGAACGCAGGCGCCGCGGGTTACGGCCAGCAGCAGAACTACTCCTCGACCCCGGCCAAGCCGAGCTCGCCGAGCGTCTTCTCGGACACCAAGTTCGAACACGTGCTGACCCCGAAGATCGCCTCGCTGACCTTCCTGCTGGTGTCCGCCGCCGCGGTGCTCTGGGGTCTGACCGACATCATCCACGGCTTCATGGGTGACGCCTGGTCCGGTCAGGGCGCGGGCGACGTCACGGTGAAGATGAAGGTCTTCCCGGCGATCCTGAACCTCTTCGCCGACCTGGCGATCGTGGGTGCGGTCATCTTCGGTGCCCGCCTGCTGATCGAGCTCGCGGTGAACGTCGCCAAGGGTGCGGAGAGCAAGTCCGCCGACTGACTCCCTGCCTGACGAGAAGTGGTCGCTTCGGCGGCCACTTTTCGTTTGTCCACCATCAGTACGAGAACGTCACCGACCGGGTGAAGGTCCGCTGCCACTCGGCGGTCGCCTCCGCCTGCGTGATTCCGAAGGTGGCGCGGAAGGCTGTTGCGGTCGGGGTCGTGAGCGAGGCGCGGTAGAAGGCGCCCACCTTCTGGTTGCCGTGGGTCGTCGCCAGGTACTGGAAGAACGCGGCCGCCAGCCAGTACGCCTCGTCGCTCTGCGCCGTCGTTCCGCTGAGCAGCTCGGTGTCGGACGGAAGGTGCGCGCCCACCGGGTACTCGAGGGTGCCCGGTGCCAGCAGGGCCTGGCTCAACCACTGGGCGTACCCCTCGAGAACCCAGAGTGGCTGATCGGCGGTCCGGGCCAGGGCGTGCACCAGTTCGTGGCCGATGACGTGGTCCCGCTGACCGGGCTGGTTGCGCCAGGCGGTCGGATCGATGACGACCAGACTCGGCGCCGTGCCACTCCCGACGGTGACCGCGGCGGCATTCGTCGGCATCGGACGGCCCGTCCACGACTGCACCTGAGCGGCGTCCTTCGGGCGCAGGACCAGCACCCGTCGCAGATCCGCGTGATCGATCGCCGCGGTGAGGTTCTGCCGCGCGGTCCCTGCGTTGTCGGCGATCGCGTTCGCGTCGGCGGCGCCCGCAGCGCTGACCACGACGACGTGATCGCGTACGGCCCATCCGACGCCCGCTTCGTCGAGCCGCACGGTTCCGGCGAGGCCTCGAGCGAGCAGTTCGTCGCTCACCGCGCCCTTGACCACGATTGGGTCGTCCGTCGGAGCCGCAGTGGTCGACGAGCTGCTCGTCACGCGCGTCGTGGTGGACGCCGTTCCGGTGCCGCCGGCCGTGCACCCGGCGAGCAACAACAACGTCGCGACGGCCGTCGCCCCTCGGATCCCCTTGACCACAGCCGTAGTAAACCCGACCGCTCGCTATAGCGACCACTTCCCGGGGTTCCCGCTGGTTACCGCGCGGTCGCGGGGCGCCCTCGCCTCCCCCGCCGCGCTGCGATTGGATGACTCGGTGCAGCTGACCGACCTCCTCGCCTTCGACCGGGACCACGTCTGGCACCCGTACGCCTCCGCGACGGCGCCCGCGCCGGTCCACCTGGTGGAGTCGGCGTCCGGGGTGCGGTTGCGGCTGCGCGGACCCGAGGGCACCCGCGAGGTCATCGACGGGATGGCGTCGTGGTGGTGCGCGATCCACGGCTACGCGGTGCCCGAGCTCGACGCCGCCGCCCGCAGGCAGCTGGACCGGATGTCCCACGTGATGTTCGGCGGGCTCACCCACGAGCCGGCAATCACCTTGGCCGACAAGCTGATTCGGCTCTCCCCCGGCGACAGCCTGAACCACGTCTTCTTCGCCGACAGCGGCTCGGTGTCGGTCGAGGTCGCGCTCAAGATGGCCTGGCAGGCCCACGCCGCAGCGGGTCGGCCGCGCTCGAAGTTGTTCACCGTGCGCGGCGGCTACCACGGCGACACGCTCTCGCCGATGAGCGTGTGCGACCCGGTGAACGGGATGCACACCC
>JASLFY010000403.1 GCA_030150425.1 Yimella sp.
TGCTGCGCTTCGGTCCGGTGGCCGTCGAGGGGATGGACCGGCGGATCGTCGACATCCTGGCCTCCCGTCGTGGCCCGGCCGCCGTCCCTCCGCTGCCGCGTGGCGACGGCTGGTTGCTGGTCGAGCTGGCCGGGGACGACCTCGCCCAGTTGAAGGTGACGGCGGGTGAACTCGCCTCTGCCGCAGGGGCACTCGACGTCGACGTCGTCGACGACCCGCGTACGGCGGCCGCCATCTGGCGGGTCCGTGAGGACGGCGCCGGCTTGTCCGGACGGAGCCCGCGGGACCGTCCCGCCCACGCCGGCTGGGAGGACGCGGCGGTGCCGCCGGAGCGGATGGGGCCGTACCTGCGCGAGTTCGACGCGCTGCTCGAGGCCCACGACCTGACCGGTCTGCCGTACGGCCACTTCGGCGACGGTTGCCTGCACATCCGGATCGACTTCCCGCTCGACGCCCCGGACGGCGCCGCCGGTTTCGACGCCTTCCTGACGGCGTCGGCCGAGCTGGTCGCGAAGTACGGCGGGTCGCTGTCCGGCGAACACGGCGACGGTCGCGCGCGCAGCGGCCTGCTGCCGAACATGTACTCGCCCGCGGCGATCGACCTGTTCGGTCGGGTGAAGCGGCTGTTCGACCCGGGTCACCTGCTGAACCCGGGCGTGCTGGTGGACCCCGACGCCCCGACCGACCACCTGCGCATCCCGCAGGCGAAGCGGCCGACCGTCCCGCTCGCGCTGCGCTACTCGCACGACGGCGGCGACTTCAGCCAGGCGGTGCACCGCTGCACCGGCGTCGGGAAGTGCCGCGCCGACAACTCCGCGACCGGTGGCGTGATGTGTCCGTCCTACCTCGCGACCGGCGACGAGAAGGACTCGACCCGCGGTCGCGCGCGGGTGCTTCAGGAGATGCTCAACGGGTCGTTGGTGGAGGGCTGGGACGCCCCGGCGGTCCACGACGCGCTCGATCTGTGTCTGTCCTGCAAGGGGTGTCTGTCCGACTGCCCGACCGGGATCGACATGGCGTCGTACAAGGCGGAGGTGCTCCACCAGACCTACCGCGGCAAGCGGCGGCCGATCTCGCACTACACGCTCGGTCAGCTGCCGAAGTGGGTTCGCCTGAGCCGCAAGACATCTCGCGTCGCCTCGAAGCTCAGTGAGGTGGGTGGCCGGGTCGGGTTCGCGAAGCGGATGGCCGGGGTCGACCCGCGCCGTTCGACGCCGGCGCTCGCGCCGCAGACCTTCCGGGCGTGGTGCGCGCGCAACGGCGTACGGACCTTCGAGGAGTCGTCCGGCGCCGACCGCGTCGTGCTCCTCGTCGACACCTTCAGCAACTACTTCAGCCCCGAGGTCGCGCAGGCGGCCGTACGCGTCCTGCGGGAAGCAGGGCGCGAGCCGGTCGTCGTCGAACGCGACGGTTGCTGCGGCCTGACCTGGATCAGCACCGGCCAGTTGGACAGCGCCCGCTCGATCCTGTCGAAGTCGGTCGCCGACCTGGATCAGGCTGCCGCACAAGGCATTCCGATCGTCGGGCTCGAACCGTCGTGCACCGCGGTCTACCGCAACGACGCGGCCGACCTGATCGGCGACGACGCGTCGGCGCGGGTCGCCGCGGCGACCCGGACGCTCGCCGAGTTCCTGGCCGAGCTGCCCGACTGGACGCCGCCGGACCTGTCGGGGGTGCGGGTCGTCGCCCAGCCGCACTGCCACCACCACGCGGTCATGGGGTGGTCGGCCGACGCGCAGTTGCTGGAGCGCGCCGGTGCCGACGTACGCCGACTGTCGGGGTGTTGCGGCCTCGCCGGCAATTTCGGGGTCGAGGCCGGCCACTACGAGGTGAGCGTGAAGGTGGCGCAACAGCAACTGCTGCCGGCGCTCGAGCAGGAGCCGGGGGTGCCCTTCCTGGCCGACGGCTTCTCCTGCCGCACCCAGGCGGACGACCTGGCCGACCGGCAGGGCATCCACCTGGCGCAGCTGCTCGACCGCGGCTGAGTCAGTCCTCGGCCAACAGGGCGCGCACCCGCGGGATCACCTCGGTGCCGTAGAGCTCGACCGAGCGGCGCAGGTGGTCCTCGCGCACCGGTCCGTTGCTGTACTTGAGGTCGAACCGGTCCAGGCCGAGCGCGCGGACCGTGTCGGCGATCTTGCGGGCGACGGTCTCCGGTGACCCGACGTACATCGAGCCGTGGTCCGCCTCGGCCTCGAACTCGGCGACGCCGCTGGGACCCCAGCCGCGTTCGCGACCGATGCGGTTGCGGTTGTCCAGCCAGGCGTCCCGCACCTGCTCGCGCGCCTCGGCGTCGGTCTCGGCGACGTGGCCGGGGGAGTGCACGCCGAGCGGGAGCTCCACGCCCATCTTGTGTTGTGCGTCGCGGTACAGATCGACGTACGGCTGGAACCGCCGCGGGTCGCCACCGATGATGGCGAGCATCATCGGGACGCGATGGGTGACCGCGCGGATCACGCTCTGCGGCGAACCGCCCACGCCGACCCAGGCGCGCAGTCCGCCTTCCGTACGCGGCATGATCACCGCGTCCTCGACCGGCGGCCGGTGGGTGCCCTGCCAGGAGAGGCGTTCCGGCTCCTGCAGCAGCTTGGCGAACAGGTCGAACTTCTCCTCGAAGAGGAGTTCGTAGTCGGCCAGGTCGTAGCCGAACAGCGGGAACGACTCGGTGAACGAGCCGCGACCGACGGTGATCTCGGCGCGGCCGCCGGAGATCGCGTCGAGGGTGGAGAAGCGTTCGAAGACCCGGATCGGGTCGTCGCTGCTGAGGACCGTGACGGCGGTGCCCAGGGTGATCCGCTCGGTGCGCCCGGCGGCGGCGGCCAGCACCATGTCGGGGGCGGAGATGGCGAAGTCGCCGCGGTGGTGTTCGCCGAAGCTGATCGCGTCGACACCGGTGCGGTCGGCGATGACCGCATGTTCGACGTGGTTGCGGATCTCCTGTGCGGCGCTGTTCGGGCGGCCGTCGAGGCCGGTGCTGAGATCGCCGAAGGAGTCGAGCCCGAGGTGGACCCGGGCGGGGGATGTCTGCTCACTCATGCTCTCTCCAACGGTTCTGGACGTGTCAACTATTCCGTCGGTCGGTCCGGCGACGTGCCTCGTGGACCATGATCGCGGCCTGCACCCGGTTGTCGGCGCCCAACTTGGTCAGGATCCGCGAGACGTGGGCCTTCACCGTCGGCACGCTCATGAACAACGCGGCCGCGATGTCCGCGTTGGACAGCCCTCGGCTCACCTCCGTCGCCACCTCGCGTTCGCGCTCGGTGAGCTCGTCCATCGGATTCGGCCCGGTGGGCGCGGGCGCCTGGGCGGTCACCCGTTCCACCAGCGTGCGGGTCACGCTCGGGGAGAGCATCGGTTCGCCGTCGCGTACGGCCTCGATCGCCGCGATGAGTCGTTCCGGCGGGGAGTCCTTGAGGAGGAAGCCGCCGGCGCCGGCGCGCAGCGCACGCACCACGAGGTCGTCGGCGTCGAAGGTGGTCAACACGATGACCTGGGCCGGCTCAGGGGTGGCGCGGATGCGTGCCGTGGCCTCGATGCCGTCGACGCCGGGCATCCGGATGTCCATCAGCACCACGTCGGGGCGCAACTCGTCGTGGGCGGCGACGGCCGCGCCGCCGTCGCTCGCGTCGCCGACGACCTCGATCCGCGGTGAGCCGCCGAGGATCATCCGCAGCCCGGCGCGCACCAGTGCGTCGTCGTCGACGATCAGAACCCGGATCATCGCGCCTCCCCGGGGAGGTCCGTGGTGTCTCCGGATTCGGTGATCGGCATCCGGGCGACCAGCGTGAAGCGGCGTTGCCGGTCGATGCCGTAGGTCATGGTGCCGCCGGCGAGGGACACGCGCTCGGTCAGGCCCATCAGGCCGAGGCCGGACGGCGGGAGTGGGTCGGTGACGGTCATCGGGTTGGAGCCTCGGATCTCGAGCTGGTGGTCGTCGCGCCGGACGCGGACCTCGAGGGGTGCGCCGTATGCATGCTTCCGGCGGTTGGTCAGGACCTCCTGCACGATGCGGAAAGCGTTGCGGGACAACGACTCCGGTACGTTCTCGAGATCGCCGTCGAGGGCCAGGTCGATCACCCCCTCGGCGGCAGGGGTTTCGGCGACCAGACGGCGTACGGCGGCCAGGTTCGGTTGCGGCGGTTCGATCCCCGCCGCCCGTTCGTCGCGCAGGACGCCCAGCACCTCGCGCAGTTCGGTGAGCGCCAGCCGCGAACTGTCGCGGATGATCGT
>JASLFY010000368.1 GCA_030150425.1 Yimella sp.
GTCGTCGAGAGCCAGGAGGACGCGGTCGACGCGATCCTGTCCAAGCGGATCAGCGAGGGCGACGTCATCGTGGTCCGGTACGAAGGGCCGTCCGGCGGCCCGGGCATGCAGGAGATGCTGCACCCCACCGCCTTCCTCAAGGGCACCGGCATGGGCAAGAAGTGCGCGCTGGTGACCGACGGCCGGTTCTCCGGCGGTTCGTCCGGCATCTCGGTCGGACACGTGTCACCCGAGGCCGCCCAGGGCGGGCTCATCGGCCTGGTCGAGGACGGCGACGAGATCCTCATCGACGTACGCACCCGCGCCCTGCAGCTCAACGTTCCGGACGACGTGCTGGCCGACCGGCGGGCGAAGATGGAGGCGTCGGAGCGGCCCTGGCAGCCGGTGGACCGGGACCGCCCGGTGACCGCGGCCCTGCGGGCCTACGCCGCGCTCGCCACCTCCGCCGCCACCGGCGCCGTCCGCGACGTCAACCGGCTGCGCGGCTGACGTCCGGGCTCACTGCCCCGGCAGCCCGACGTAGCGGGTGACCGCCTCGCGTTGGGTGCGGTTGTTCGCGCGGTCGTCGATGACCAGCCCGTCGGCGCTGACGTCGTAGTCGACCGACACCTTCGCGTTGGTGACGGTCCACCCCGACCCGCTGCGCTGCGCACCCGGCAGTTCGATGCTGTTCGGCCGGGTCTGTTGGGCCGGTCGCAGCCCGAGGTAGTAATGGCGGCCGGCGTGGGACTCGCAGATCGTGACGTACGACTTCCCGGTCGTGGCAACGGCGACGGCGCGGTCGTCGGAGTGGCACCGAACGGCGCTGTACGCGGTCCAGCCCTGCCAGTCGTAGCCGGCGCTGGTGTCGCCCAGGATCGCCGGCCAGCTGTCGCGTCCGGTCGTGACCCCGCTGCTCGTGGCGGAGGTCCCGCTGCTGGACGAATTGCCCTGGTTCGACCCGCCCGTCGAGATCGTCGGGTCGCCGATCGGCGAGGAGTTGCTGGCGGGGTCGCCGGAGTTGCTGAGGTGGTCGGCCACCAGGTAGCCGCCGATGCCGAGTCCGGCCACGACCATCGCCGACACCATGCCCATCAGCAGCGGGCGCTGCCGGTGTTTACCGCCGGTGGCGGTGGCGGTGGCCCTGGCCACCGGCAGCGCACGGCTCGCCTGTCGGGCGAACTCTCCCGCGCTGGCCTGCCGCTGCGCGGGGTCCTTGGCCAAGGCGGTGGCGATGACCGCGTCCAACGCGGGCGAGAGCTCCGGACGCAGCCGGCTCACCGGTTCGGGGTGCTCGGACAGGTGTGCCTGGATCAGCGCGGACACCGAGGACCGCTTGAACGGGGACCGCCCGGTCAGCAGCTCGTACGTCAGACAGCCGAGCGCGTAGATGTCGACGGCCGGACCCGCCGGCTGGTCGGTGAACCGTTCCGGAGCCATGTACGAGAACGACCCGAGCGCCTCACCGCCGGAGGTGAGACGGTCCTCGTCGGTGCGCGCGGCGATCCCGAAGTCGGCCAGGTAGACGAACCCGGAGCTGAGCAGCAGGACGTTCTCGGGCTTCACGTCGCGGTGCACCAGGCCGTCCCGGTGCGCGGCGTCGAGCGCGTCGGCCAGCTGCCCGACGATGTGGACCACCGCCTCCGGGCGCATCAACGACCCGCGCTGCAGCATCCCGCGCAGGTCCTTGCCCTCGACCAGGCGCATGTCGATGAACAGCACGCCGTCGTGTTCGCCGTAGTCGTGGATCGGGATGACGTGCGGCTCCTGCAGCCGGGCCGCCATCCGCGCCTCGCGCTGGAAACGCTTGCGGTACTGCTGGTCGCCGGCCAGTTCCTCGGGCAGCAGTTTGAGGGCGACCTCGCGGTCCTTGCGGGTGTCGTACGCGCGGTAGACCTCGCCCATCCCGCCGCGCCCGATCAGCGAGCGCAACTCGTACGGGCCGAAGCGGGTGCCCGTTCTCCCCCGTCGCGTGTCCAACCCGGCCCCTCCCCTCGGTTTCTCCACCCCCGGCGCGGGTCCCTGTGTCACAGTTCACCCGTGGAAATCACCGAAGCGCCCGCCGTGCGAGTCTCAACCCCGCAACAACGGGGCTGGCAGCGCAAATGGTACTGGTACGACTGGGCCTGTTCGGCGTTCGTGACCGCCACGATGACGGTGCTCTTCGGACCGTACGTCACCGCACTGGCCAACAAGGCGGCTTGCCCGACGCAACCCACCGACGTCACCTGCGAGGTGGACCTGCACGTGCTCGGCGTGCCGATCGCGCCCGGCTCGTTGGCGGCGTACGCCCTCACCGCCTCCACCATCGTCTCGGCGATCGTCCTGGTACTGGTCGGGCCGCTGGCCGACCGCTCCGCGCGTCCGACACGGCTGCTGGCGGTCTTCACGACCGTCGGGGCGTGCGCGGCCGCCGGGCTCTGCCTGGCCGCGGGCGACGACTGGCAGCTGGCGGTGCTGCTGGCGATCGTGGCGAACATGTCGCTCGGCTGCGCGCTGATCGTCTACTCGGCGCTGATGGTGCGGATCACCCCTGCCGACGACCGCGACGCGGTCAGCACCAAGGGGTGGTCGTACGGCTACCTCGGTGGCGGCCTGATGCTGCTGGCCGCGCTGGTCTTCCTGAGCCTGCACGACACCTTCGGGGTCTCGACCGGCGACGCCGCGCGGGTGATCTTCTTCGTCTCGGGCGTGTGGTGGATCGGGTTCGCGCTCATCACCGTGCGCGGGCTGCGCGACGTGCCCCCGGCTGCGGCGAAGCAGCGGGCCGGTCACAGCTTCGCCCAGTTGCTCGCCACCTTCCGCGAGATGCGCGGCTACCCGCAGACGATGCGCTTCCTGATCGCCTACCTGTTCTTCAACGACGGGATCCAGACGGTCATCTCGGCGGCCAGCCTCTACGGCAAGCTCGAACTGAAGTTCTCCGACACTCAGCTGTTCCTGACCATCCTGTGGGTGCAGTTCGTCGCCTTCGGCGGCGCGCTGCTGTTCGGCCGGCTGTCGCGTCGGTACGGCGCGAAGAACCTCATCCTGAGCGCGCTGGTGCTGTGGACCGCGGTCGTCGCCGTGGCGTACTTCATCCCGCAGAAGGCCTTCGGGATCTGGATGGTGCTGGCGATCGGCATCGGCATCGTGATGGGTGGCAGCCAGTCGCTGAGCCGGTCGCTCTACAGCCACCTGGTCCCGCACGGTCGCGAGTCGGAGTTCTACGCCTTCTACCAAGCGATGGAGCGCGGCACCAGCTGGCTCGGCACCCTCGTCTTCGGCCTGGTGTTCCAGCTGTTCCACAACTACCGGCTCTCGATCATCGCGCTCATCGCATTCTTCGTGATCGGCGGTGCGCTGCTGCGCCGGGTCGACGTCCGGCGCGGGATCACCGAGGTCGGCAACCCGGTCCCCCGGATCGTCTGACCGGCCAACCGCCGGGGCTCGTACGGCGTCCTTCCCAGTAGTGGCGACGCCGCTGTGGTGCGTTGCACCCGACTGTCGGCGACGCCTCGGAACAACGAGAGCGGCTGCGGCGTTGAACGCACGAGTACGCCAGCTGGCGAATGACGCAGCGGACCGACGAGCGAATAGGGGAACACCATGGCCGAACGATCACTGCGAGGCACCAACCTGAGCACGATGTCGCACGAGAGCGACGACGGAGTCACGTTCAGCGAGCGCCGGATGACGACCTACAAGTGCCCCAACGGCCACACCATCGAGCTGCCGTTCTCGGTCGAGGCCGAGGTTCCGGCCCTCTGGGAGTGCCGTTGCGGCGCGGAGGCGAAGCTGGTCGACGGACCGGAGCCGGAGCGCAAGCCGGTCAAGCACCAGCGCACCCACTGGGACATGCTGCTCGAGCGTCGCTCCATCCCGGAGCTGGAGGAGTTGCTCGAGGAGCGCCTGGCCCTCCTGGGGGAGTCGGGGGGCGTGAAGCCGCGCGGCAAGCGCAGCGCCTGAGACACAGCGCTCGTAGGACGCGAAGGGCGGGTGACGTGGAAACACGTCACCCGCCCTTGGTGCGTCCGCGACCGGACGCCCGAGCCCGGTCAGTCCTCGTCGACGATCTCGCCCTCGACGATGTCGTCCGAGGTCCGAGGCCGGCGTGCAGCACCACCCATCGGTGCCATGCCGCCCATCGCGCCCATCGGGCCGGCGAAGCCGGACGAGGTGATCACCCGGCGCGCGATGACCGCCTGCAGCAGGCCGCGGAACAGCGGGCGGGTGAACGGCAGGATCAGCAACAGCCCGAAGAAGTCGGTGACGAAGCCGGGCGTCAGCAGCAGGGTGCCGCCGATCAGCACCAGCGCGGCGTCGCTCAGCTCACGGGTGGGCATCCGGCCGGTCTGCAACGCGGTGCGCAGTCCGCGCCAGGCCGAGCGCCATTCGCGCTTGACGATCCACGCGCCCAGCAGTGACCAGACCAGCAGCAGGCCGAAGGTCTGCCACCCGCCGATGGCCTTGCCGACCACGATCAGGACGGTGATCTCCACGATGGGGACCACCAGCAGGAGCAGGAAGAGCAGCCAGCCGAGCCGGCCTCGGACGCGCAGCGCCATCAGGACCTCCGGGCCAACTGCTTCAGTTGGGCCAGCCGGTGGGCGGCGCCCCATCGGGTCACATTGATCATGGCCTCCTGGACGATCGACTGGCTCATCTTCGAGGCTCCGATCTCCCGCTCGACGAAGGTGATCGGCACCTCGACGACGCTCAGCCCGTGACGGACCACCCGCCAGGTGAGGTCGACCTGGAAGCAGTAGCCCTGGCTGTCGACGTCGTCGAGCCCGACGGTGCGCAGCGTCTGCGCGCGGTACACGCGGAACCCGGCGGTGGCGTCCTTGACCGGCATCCCGAGCGCGAGGCGGATGTACAGGTTGCCGCCACGGCTGATGACCTCACGCGACTTCGGCCAGTTGACGATGTCGCCACCCGGGACCCACCGCGAGCCGATCACCAGGTCGGCCGTCTCGGCCGCGGCGATCATCTCCGGCAGCACTTCCGGCGGGTGGGATCCGTCGGCGTCGATCTCGATCAGCGCGTCGTAGCCGCGCTCGAGGCCCCACTGGAAACCGGCGACGTACGCCTTCCCGAGACCTTCCTTGCCGGCGCGGTGCAGCACCTGGACGCGCTCGTCGGCGGCGGCCATCTCGTCGGCGAGCTCGCCGGTGCCGTCGGGCGAATTGTCGTCGAGGACCAACACGTCGGCGTCCGGGACGGACGCGCGGATGCGCCGCATGATCAGCGGCAGGTTGTCGATCTCGTTGTACGTCGGCAGCAGCACGAGCACGCGCTCGATCGGCCCCCGAGCGGATCCGCCGGTCCCGGTGGGACGTTCGGACACGGTCTCGGCCTGCGGGTCAGACTCGGGCATCGGTTTCCTTCGGTGCGGGCGACGGGGTCGCGCGGTTCGTACGGCGCCGGAACGTGAGGGCCAGGGCGCCCACAGCGAAGGCGTCGACGAGGTACTCCGGCCAGGCACCGACCCGATCCGCGAGGGTCAACGACTCACGGACCGGAAGTTCTCCGGCGAGCACCTTACGGGTGAAAAGTGAGGTCTTGCTGTGGACGGTGCCGTCGGGGGTGATCAGACCGCTCACGCCGACCGTCGACACGTGGACGACGGACCGGCCGTGCTCGATCGCCCGGACCCGGGAGATCGCCAACTGCTGCTCGGACTCGGCGGTGTAGCCGAAGGTGGCGTTGTTGGTCTGCACGATCAGCAGCCCGGCGCCGCGGGTCACCGGGGCGCGGGTGATGCCGTCGTACGCGATCTCGAAGCAGATCACCGGGCCGACCTTCACCGTGCCGGTGCGGGTCGGGATCGAGAAGACGCCGACCTTCTTGCCATGGGTGAAGTCGGTCGTGATCAGGTCGACCTTGTCCGAGAACATCCGGAAGAACGACCGGTAGGGCATGTACTCGGCGAACGGCACCGGGTGTTGTTTGACGTAGCGGTCGACGATGCCCTTGTCCGGCAGGTAGAGCAACGAGGCGTTGGAGACGTCCGGCGCGGGTTCCTGCAGCACGGCGCCCACGATCAACGGCGCGTTCATCTCCGCGACCGCGCGGGTGATCTCGGTCGCCGCGTCGGCGTTGCGCGTCGGGTCGATGTCGGAGGAGTTCTCCGGCCAGACGACGAGGTCGGGCTGGGCGATCTTGCCCTCGCGTACGAGAGCGGCGGCGGTGTTCGTCGCCGCGACGTGGTTGTCCAGGACGGCGCGGCGTTGCGCGTTGAACTCCAGGCCGACGGTGGGCACGTTGCCCTGGATGCCGACGACGTCGATCTTCTTGCCACCGGTCGGCACCGGGTACATCGCCGCGAACGCCACCGCGACCAGGACGGCGGCGAGAGCGGCCACCGGGCGGGCCAACGGACGGAGCGCCTCCCGACCGGAAGCGACGACCGCGGCGGAGTTCGAGTCGTCGTCGGAGCTGCCGATCCGCGCGGCGACCAGGCCGGCCACTGCGCGGGCGGCGACGGTGAGCCCGGCACCCAGCAGGGCGACGACGAAGGTGAGGCCGGGAGCGCCGGCGATCGAGGCCAGGTTCATCAGCGGTGAACCGGCGGTCGACCAGGCCAGGCGGGCCCAGGGGAACCCGCCGAACGGCACGTTCGAGCGCAGCGTCTCCTGCAACACCCAGAAGGTGGCGACCAGCAGTGGGTGGACGCGACCGTCGCGCTGCACCCGGGCGATCGCGGCTCCCATGAACGCCAGGTAGAGCGACTCGGTGACGGCCAACGCGATCCACGGCAACGCGCCGACGTAGATCCCGGTCCAGTGCAACACCGGCAGGAAGAAGGCGAGCGCGCCGACCAGGCCGAGCAGGAAACCGGTGCGGGCGCGGACCCCGGTGGTGGCTGCGGTCAACAGCGCCACTCCGAGCGGGGCGGTGAACCACCAAGCCGGGCCGGGGAACGCTGCCCAGAGGCAGAGGCCGCCGAGCACGCCCATCAGAAGCTTGCGGATCACCGACTGATCCTAAGCGGCGCGGGGGTCAGGCTCCGTACGCGCCCGCGGAGACGCCCGAACACGCCCCCAGACATGGCAGATGGGCCCGGGGGTCATCGTTGGGACCAATACACACGGCGGTGCACGTTATCTACTAAACGACCCGGGGCCCATCTGGCGTAGGGACAAACCTACAGACCGGTAGCCACCTGTCAAACCCGCTCTGACCTGCACCGTTATCTGTTTGTGCTGGTCAGCGCGCTGCGCCGGGTGGATACTTTTTCGGGGAAATTCTCGGATCGACGGCGTGTCGCGCTGGACACGCCCGAAGGCGGGTCCGCCTCACTCCCCCGACGTCGCCCCGAACCGCGTCGGATCGAGCGGCGAACGGTTCTCCCACGGGGTGCTCAGCACCACCGTCGTGCGGGTCGTGACCGCGGCCCCGGCCCGGATTCGGGCGAGCAGGTCCTCGAGCGCACTCGGTGAGGCCACACACACCTGGAGCACGTAGTTCTCCTCGCCGGCGACCGAGTAACAGGCCACGATCTCGCGGATGCCGCGCAACCGGTCCGGGATGTCGTCCGGCGCGGACGCGTCGTACGGCGTCACCGAGATCAGCGCGGTCAACGGCAGGCCGACCGCCTCGTGGTTCAGGACCGCCCGGAACCCGGTGATCACGCCGCGCTCCTGCAACCGGCGAACCCGCTGGTGGACCGCGCTCACCGACAGGCCGGTCTCCTTGGAAAGGTCGGTGAAGCTGGCCCGCCCGTCCTGGGCGAGCAGGCTGACGATCCGTGCATCGAGGTCCTCCATAGGGCCTACCGTAGGGCGTCATGAGCGAACGCCTGCTGCTGCTCGACTCCGCGAGCCTCTACTTCCGTGCCTTCTTCGGCGTCCCCGACCGCCGTTCACCCGACGGCGTGCCGACGAACGCGGTCGCCGGCTTCCTGGATATGATCGCCACCCTGGTCGACCGCGAGCGCCCCACGCAGCTGGTGTGCTGCTGGGACAACGACTGGCGCCCGGAGTTCCGAGTGGCGGCGATCCCGTCGTACAAGGCGCACCGCGTCAGCCTGGACAACGACGTCGCCGAGGAGTCCCCCGAGGACCTCACCCCGCAGGTGCCGATCATCGTCGAGGCGCTCGCGGCCCTCGGCATCTGCCGCCTGGGGATCGACGGGTACGAAGCCGACGACGTGATCGGCACCCTCGTCGAGGCGAACCTGGGCCGGCTGCCGATCGACGTGGTCACCGGTGACCGCGACCTGTTCCAGCTGGTCGACGACGCCCAGGGCGTCCGGGTGCTCTACACCGCCAAGGGCGGCGTACGGCAACCCGACGTCATCACCCAGTCGGCGCTGCAGGCGAAGTACGGCGTCGCGTCCGGGCAGGCGTACGCCGACATGGCGGCGCTGCGCGGCGACACCAGCGACGGACTGCCGGGCGTCGTCGGAGTCGGTGAGAAGACCGCCGCCCAGCTGATCGCCCGGTACGGCGACCTGGCCGGCCTGCG
>JASLFY010000077.1 GCA_030150425.1 Yimella sp.
GACCGGGCCGACGCCCTGGCCGAGACGCTGCGCGCCACCGAGCGCGAGGTCGTGGTCGAGGAACTGCCCGATGCGGAGGCGGCCAAGACCGCCGGCACCCTCGTACGCCTCTGGTCGGTGCTCGGACAGCACGGCTTCACCCGTACCGACGTCGTCGTCGCCCTCGGCGGTGGCGCGACCACCGACCTCGGCGGCTTCGTCGCGGCGTCCTGGTTGCGCGGGGTGCCGGTCGTGCAGGTGCCGACGACCCTGCTCGGGATGGTCGACGCCGCGGTCGGCGGCAAGACGGGGATCAACACCGCCGAGGGCAAGAACCTGGTCGGCGCGTTCCACGAGCCGGCGGCGGTTGTCTGCGACCTCGACCTGCTGCGCACCCTGCCGCGGCGCGACCTGGTGGCCGGGATGGCCGAGGTCGCGAAGTGCGGGTTCATCGCCGACCCGGTGATCCTGGAGCTGGTCGAGCGCGACGCCGCCGCGGCCCTCGACGTCGACGGCGAGATCCTGCCCGAGCTCGTCGAACGGGCGATCCGGGTCAAGGCCGACGTCGTCACGCAGGACCTGCGGGAATCGTCGCTGCGCGAGATCCTGAATTACGGCCACACCTTCGCCCACGCGATCGAGCAGGTCGAGAACTACCGCTGGCGACACGGCGACGCGGTCGCGGTCGGGATGGTGTTCGTCGCCGAACTCGCCTGTCGCGCAGGGCTGCTCACGCCCGAACTGGTCCAACGTCATCGCAGCGTGCTCACGTCGCTCGGGCTGCCGACGGCGTACGCCGGTGACTGGGACGCGTTGCAGACCGCGATGGCGCGGGACAAGAAGACCCGCGGCGCGACGCTGCGGTTCGTCGCGCTGACCGACGTCGCGGCACCGACCCGGCTCGAGGGCCCGCAGCAGGAGTGGCTCGACCGGGCGTACGCCGCAGTTCGCGCCTAGGCCTCAGCCGACCGGCTGCGGGTCGTCCTTCGGCGCCTCCGCACACATGATGTCGATGATCTGGCTGCGCCACGGCTCGCCGAGCACACCCCAGCCGGGCTGGTAGCGGTAGACGTCGCGCAGCGGCGTGCCGAGTCGCTGGCCGAGCATCAGCTCGACGTCGTCGGTGTCGATCAGCGACGGGTGGACGACGCCGACGGCCTCGCTGACCTTGACCAGGTCGCGGCGCATGGCGCGCAGGTAGTTCGCCAGCCGGACCGACTTCAGCTCCGGGTCGAGCCCGTGGGCGAGCCACTTGTTCTGGGTTGCCACACCGGTCGGGCACCGGTCGGTGTGGCACTTCTGGCTCTGGATGCAACCGATCGCCAGCATCGCCTCGCGGGCGACGTTGACCAGGTCGGCGCCGAGCGCGAACGCGGTCACCGCGTTGCGCGGCAGGCCGAGCTTGCCGGACCCGATGAACGTCACCCGGTCGGTGAGGCCGCGTACGGCGAACACCCGGTAGACGCGACTGAACCCGATGTAGAACGGCAACGCCACACCGTCGGTGAACACCAGGGGAGCGGCGCCGGTGCCGCCCTCGCCGCCGTCGACCGTGATGAAGTCGACGCCGCGCTGCCCGTCGACCATGGCGTCGGCGAGCTCCTCCCAGAACTTCAGGTCGCCGACCGCGGACTTGATACCGACCGGCAGTCCCGTCTCGGACGCGAGCAGTTCGACCCAGTCGAGCAAGCTGTCGACGTCGTGGAACTGGGTGTGCCGGGACGGGCTGATGCAGTCCTTGCCCTCCGGGATGCCGCGGATCTCGGCGATCTCGGCGGTCACCTTCGCGGCCGGCAGCACTCCGCCGAGGCCGGGCTTCGCGCCCTGGGAGATCTTGATCTCCAGCGCCCGCACCGGAGCGCTCGCCGCCGTCTCCTTCAACCGGGCCAGGTCGAACCGGCCGCCGTCGTCGCGACACCCGAAGTAGCCGGTGCCGATCTGCCAGATCAGGTCGCCACCCTGGCGGTGGTACGGCGACAGTCCGCCCTCGCCGGTGTTGTGCATCGCCCCGGCCATCCGTACGCCCTGGTTGAGCGAGGTGATCGCCTGCGCGGACAACGACCCGAAGCTCATCGCGGACACGTTCACCACGGACTCCGGACGGAACGCCTTCGCGCGGCCCCGCGGGCCGCCGAGGATCTTGGCGCCCGGCAGGCGGACGTCGTCGCCGTGGTGCGGGTCGGCAGGCGGCGGCATCACGCTGAACGTGCGCTGCTTGATGATCGGGTAGCCCTCCTCGTCCTCGACGTTGTTGTCGGTGCCGAAGCCGACGTAGTTGTTCTCACCCTTGGCGGACGCGTAGATCCAGGAGCGCTGGTGGCGACTGAACGGGCGCTCCTCGTCGTTGCTCGCGACGACGTACTGACGCATCTCCGGCCCGATCGTCTCGATCGCGTAGCGCGCGTGTCCGATCAACGGATAGTTGCGCAGCAGGGAGTGCTTCTTCTGCGACAGGTCGTGGGCGAGCACGCCCGCCGCACCGAGGAGCGGGAGAACACCGAACAGCTTGGGCTTCATGGGGGTCAGTCTGCCGCCGGGACCCGGGTCGTCGTGGTTTTCGCCCGACCCTGTGTGGTCGGTAGACTGCCCTCTGCTCCCGAATGACAACCGCGGGGCGCCGACGCGCCCTGATGACGATGCGAGGAAACGCGTGGCAAGCACGAACGACCTGAAGAACGGAATGGTTCTCAACCTCGAAGGCCAGCTGTGGTCCGTGGTGGAGTTCCAGCACGTCAAGCCCGGCAAGGGACCGGCCTTCGTCCGTACGAAGCTGAAGAACGTCCTGTCCGGCAAGGTCGTCGACAAGACCTTCAACGCCGGCGTGAAGGTCGAGACCGCCAGCGTCGACCGTTCCGACATGCAGTACCTCTACAAGGACGGCAACGACTTCGTGTTCATGGACACGAAGACCTACGAGCAGATCAACATCCCGGCCGAGACGGTCGGCAAGGTCGCCGACTACCTGCTGGAGAACCAGGAAGCCATCGTCGCGCAGAACGAGGGCACCGTCCTCTACGTCGAGCTGCCGGCCGCCGTCGTCCTGGAGATCACCCACACCGAGCCGGGCCTGCAGGGCGACCGCTCCAGCGGTGGCACCAAGCCGGCGACCCTGGAGACCGGCGCCGAGATCGCCGTTCCGCTGTTCCTGGAGATCGGCACCAAGGTCAAGGTCGACACCCGCGACGGTTCCTACCTCGGCCGGGTCAACTGATCAGTGGGCGCTCGCACCAAGGCGCGTAAGCGCGCACTCGACCTGCTGTTCGAGTCCGAACAGCGCGGCATCAACGCGGTCACCCTGCTCGACGATCGGGTCGCCGCGCCGGTCACCCCGGCCCCGTTGCCCGACTACACCGGCGTGCTGGTGCGCGGCGTCGTCCAGCACTGGGCGGCGATCAACGACGCGCTGACGACGTACAGCAAGGACTGGCCGCTGGACCGGATGCCGGCCGTGGACCGCAACCTGCTGCGCCTGTCGGCGTACGAGCTGCTGTTCAACGACGAGGTTCCCGACCGCGTCGCGATCGCCGAGGGCGTCGCGTTGGCGACCGAGCTGTCGACCGACGAGTCCCCGCGCTTCATCAACGGTCTGCTGAACCGCCTGGCGGAGGTCAAGGACACCATCGCCTGAGCGATCCGCTCGACCGTACGCAACGGCGTCACCCCACGGGGTGGCGCCGTTCCGCGTATCCGGTGCCACGCATTTCCTGTGCGCGGATCCGGCCGCGGTCCTAAGCTCCGTACGTTCGATTCCAGGGGGCGCCGCGAGGGCGCGGCGAAGGTGGTCCCAGATGTCCAGGTTCACGCGGTGGGCGACCGCGATGTGTCTCGTCGGCGTTGCCGCCAGTGCTGCCCTGACCGGCTGCGGGACCGTCACGGTCCACCCGGCGGTCGCGGGTCCCACCGCCGCAGTGACGGCAGCAGGGACCACGGGTCAGAGCGATCCCGCGCGGCCCGCGCCGCGCGCTGCCAACGGTGGTTCGACCGCGACGCCGACGACCACCCGCCCGACCGGGGGACCGTGGCGGCAGGCGCTCCTGGACGCCGGCCTCGACGAGGTCGTCGACACGACCAGCCCGAAGCTGTCCGTGGTGGAGAACGACACCTTCGTCGTCGCCGGTGAGGTGCCGCGCGACGAACTGGACGAGATCCTGCAGACCGCCACCCGCTACGACACCGCGATCGCCGCGTTCAGCGGATCGCGCCCCCGAGGACCGCTGGTCATTCTGCTGTCACGCGACGCGGACCAGTTCGCCGACTGGACCGGCGGCGGCGACGCCGAGAACTACGACGGTGTGACCGTCCCGAGCACCGCGTACGAACGGCAGTACGTCACCCTCGGCCCGGACGTGTGGGACAACGGCGTCGAGGCGGACTACCGCAGCTACCTGCTGGTCCACGAGCTCGTCCACGCCTACACCGATCCGCGGGACGACGTGAACGGCTGGCCGGTCGAGGGATTCGCCGAACTCGGGGCGATGGACCTCACCGACCAGGAGTGGCGCGGCGACCCACCGACGTCCGCACACCTGCCGACCGACGCCGAGTTCCGCAGCGCCGACCCGCAGAAGATGTCCGACGCGTACTTCCTCGCGTCCGACCTGATGGACTACCTCGAGCAGAAGTACGGCCGCTCCGCGGTGCGGACCTTCTACACGAAGGTGCTGCACACGAACGTGGAGGACGCCTGTCAGCAGGCGTTCGGGAAGCGGCTGTCCGTCGTGGTCGCCGACTGGAAGGCCGGCTACGCCGACACCTGGTGGTGAGCGGTCGCCCGACCGCACCCGGGTGTCCATCCCTCGGTGCCGATGTGCACCGCCGCCCACCCGGGCGCTAGCATCGACGACGTTCGACATCCTTTAACGATTCCGTCCTGTGAGGCGGCGAAGGAGGTCCTGACGTCGTGGTACGTCCTGACTTTTCCTCCCCGGAGGCGGCTGGACCTGATGGTCCCGTCCCGGGTCGAGTGGTTCTCAACGACGGTGACATCAGCCGGGCCGTCCGGCGGATCGCGCACGAGATCGTGGAACGCAACAAGGGAGTGGAGGACCTCGTCGTCCTCGGCATTCCCGCCCGCGGTGCCTTCCTGGCCCG
>JASLFY010000114.1 GCA_030150425.1 Yimella sp.
GCACTTCCCCGGGTTGTCCTGGCACCACTTCTGGAACTCCGCCACGTTGCGCTGGTGCTCGGCGTAGTCCGCGGTGAACTTGGTCTCGCCGGTCGCCTGGTTGACAGTCACGAAGTACAGCCAGTCACCCGCCGCGGCGAAGCCGGCGGCGGGTGACTGGCTGTACTTCGTGACTGTCAACCAGGCGACCGGCGAGACCAAGTTCACCGCGGACTACGCCGAGCACCAGCGCAACGTGGCGGAGTTCCAGAAGTGGTGCCAGGACAACCCGGGGAAGTGCTGAACATGGTTCACAGAGCGGCGGTTCTCGGCCTGCCGGTGGAACACTCGTTGTCGCCGGTGTTGCACACCGCGGCGTACGAAGCCCTCGGGCTGGACGACTGGACGTACGGCCGGTTCGAGGTCGACGCGCCCGTGCTGCGCGACTTCCTGGGCGACCTCGACGACAGTTGGCGCGGTCTCTCGCTGACCATGCCGCTGAAGGAGGAGGCGCTGGTCGTCGCCGACCACTGCTCCGAGCAGGCGTTGGCCACCGGCGCGGTGAACACGCTCGTGCGCAGCGACAGCGGCTGGGAGGGACACAACACCGACGTCCACGGCGTCCACGCCGCGCTGGTCGACGCCGGTGTCGGCACCACGACTCCGGTGCAGGACGTGCTGGTGCTGGGCTCGGGTGCGACCGCGCGGTCGACGCTCGCCGCCCTCGCCGATCTCGGTGCACGCTCGGTGACCCTCGCGGTCCGCGACCAGCCGCGTCAGTCGACGCTGGCGCAGGCGCGTTCGCACGGTCTCGACGTACGCATCGTCCCGCTGGACGAGGCGCACGAACGGCTCAAGCCGGTCGTCATCTCGACCCTGCCGGCCGGTGCGGCTGACGGCTTCGCCACCGAGGTGCTCGCCGGCTGGGCGCGCCCGGTGCCGAACGCGGTCTGGCTCGACGTCGTGTATGCCGACTGGCCGTCGGTGTTCGGGCTGGCCGGGGGACAGGCCGGGGCGACGGTCGTCTCCGGGATCGAGATGCTGATCCACCAGGCGGCCCAGCAGGTCGAACTGATGACTGGTCGGCCGGCGCCGCTGGCCGCCCTGCAGACCGCCGGACGCGCCGCACTGATCGCTTCCTGAACACCCCGCCGGGCCGCTGACGGGCCCGTGGGAAGATCGTCGGCATGCTTCGTTGGCTGACTGCGGGTGAATCCCACGGACCTTCGCTGACCGCGATCCTGGAGGGGCTGCCCGCCGGGGTCGAGGTGAGTTCCGACGACCTGGCCGATGCGTTGGCCCGCCGCCGTCTCGGTTACGGCCGCGGCGCCCGGATGAAGTTCGAGCGCGACCAGGTCGAGTTCGTCGGCGGCGTACGCCACGGCGTGACGATGGGGTCGCCGGTCGCGATCACCGTCGCGAACACCGAGTGGCCCAAGTGGCAGGCCGTGATGGGCACCGACCCGGTCGACGCCGCCGCGATCGCCGCGGCCGACGACATCGGCGCCCCGCAGGAACTCGCCCGCAACCGCCCGCTCACCCGGCCGCGTCCGGGCCACGCCGACCTGGTCGGCATGCAGAAGTACGGCTTCGACGAGGCGCGCCCGGTGCTGGAGCGGGCCTCCGCCCGCGAGACCGCGGCGCGGGTCGCCCTCGGCGCCGTCGCCGAGGCCTTCCTGAAGCAGGCGTACGGCATCGAACTGGTCTCGCACACCGTCTCGATCGGCGCTGCCGGCACCACCGACGACGCCGTGTTGCCGACCCCGGCCGACGTCGAGGTGCTGGACGCCGACCCGGTCCGCACCCTCGACGCCCGCGCGTCCGAGGCGATGGTTGCCGAGGTCGACGCGGCGAAGAAGGACGGCGACACGCTCGGCGGTGTCGTCGAGGTGCTCGCGTACGGCCTCCCGCCGGGCCTCGGCTCCCACGTGCACTGGGACCGTCGGCTCGACGCGCGTCTGGCCGGCGCGCTGATGGGCATCCAGGCGATCAAGGGCGTCGAGGTCGGCGACGGGTTCGTCACCGCGACCCGGCGCGGATCGGTCGCCCACGACGAGATCGACCGCACCGACGGCGTGATCCGCCGCGACAGCAACCGGGCGGGCGGCACCGAGGGCGGCATGTCCACCGGTGAGCCGCTGCGGGTGCGGGCCGCGATGAAGCCGATCTCGACGGTGCCGCGTGCGCTGCGTACGGTCGACGTCGCCACCGGCGAGGCGGCCACCGCGATCCACCAGCGCTCCGACGTCTGCGCGGTCCCTGCCGCCGGTGTCGTCGCGCAGGCCATGGTGGCGCTGGTGCTGGCGGAAGCGTGCGTCGAGAAGTTCGGCGGTGACAGTGTGGCCGAGACCGCCCGCAACCACGCCGCCTACCTGGCTGCGATCCCGGAGACGATGCGCTCGTGGTGACACCCGAGTCCGGACCGGTCGCTGTCCTCATCGGCCCGCCCGGCGCCGGTAAGACGACGGTCGGCGGCCTGCTCGCGCAGCTGCGCGGCGTCGACTTCGTCGACACCGACGCGCTGGTGGTCGCGGCCGACGGTCGCGGGATCTCCGACATCTTCCTGGAGGACGGCGAGCCGGCGTTCCGGGCGCTGGAGGTCGAGGCGACCCGTACGGCGTTGCAGCGCAGCGGAGTTGTCGCTCTCGGCGGCGGCGGACCGATGCAGCAGGCCGTCCAGGAGCTGCTCGCCGGACAGCCGGTGGTCTTCCTCGACGTGACGATCGCCGACGCCGCCGGGCGGGTCGGGTTCGACACCTCGCGACCGCTGCTCGCGGTCAACCCGCGGGCCAGCTGGACCCGGATGATGGGGGAGCGGCGCCCGACGTACGAACGCCTCGCCGCCCTGCGCGTCGACACCGGTGGCCGTACGCCGGAGACTGTCGCGGCCGACATCGACGAGTGGATCGGCAGCCGATGACCACGACGGTGACGACGATCCCGGTCGGTGACCGGTACGAGGTGCAGATCGGTCGTGGGCTGCTCGCCCACGTCGCCGACCACGTCCCGGCGACCGCGCTGCGGGTGCTGCTGGTCCATGCGCCCGCCCTCGCCGACCGGGCCGACGCCCTGGCCGAGACGCTGCGCGCCACCGAGCGCGAGGTCGTGGTCGAGGAACTGCCCGATGCGGAGGCGGCCAAGACCGCCGACACCCTCGTACGCCTCTGGTCGGTGCTCGGACAGCACGGCTTCACCCGTACCGACGTCGTCGTCGCCCTCGGTGGCGGCGCGACCACCGACCTCGGTGGCTTCGTCGCGGCGTCCTGGTTGCGCGGGGTGCCGGTCGTGCAGGTGCCGACGACCCTGCTCGGCATGGTCGACGCCGCGGTCGGCGGCAAGACGGGGATCAACACCGCCGAGGGCAAGAACCTGGTCGGCGCGTTCCACGAGCCGGCGGCGGTTGTCTGCGACCTCGACCTGCTGCGCACCCTGCC
>JASLFY010000024.1 GCA_030150425.1 Yimella sp.
CGACATACGCGCGCCCCACAGAGGGCGCAGATGTCGACAACCCGCGCGAATCTAGGGTGGCCGTCGTGCGCACCCACTTCGACGACGTGACTCTGGCCGGCGACGGGTTCTCGCTGCGCCCGCTGCGTGAGGACGACATCGCCGACATCACCGCCGCCTGCCGGGACGAACTGACCCAGCGGTGGCTGCCGCTCCCCAATCCGTACACGGAGGAGGTCGCGCGCACCTTCGTCCTCGAGATGGCGCCCCGGGCGCTGGAGACCGGCGACGGCATCAAACGGGCGATCGATGTCGACGGGCGGCTGCACGGCGTCATCGACTTCAAGCTGACCAACTGGCGCAACGCCGACTCCGAGATCGGCTACTGGATCGCGCCGTGGGGGCGCGGGCGCGGACTGGCCGGTCGGGCGGCGCGGGTGCTGGCCGACTGGGCGCTGACGGAGCAGGACCTCGAGCGCGTCACCATCTACGCCGCGACCGGCAACGTCGCGTCGCAGCGCGCGGCGCTCGCAGCCGGATTCGTCCACGAGGGCGTCAAGCGATCGGGTGGGTTCACCCACGACGGTCGGATCGACCTGGTGCTGTTCGGGAAGATCCGCAGCGACCTGGGCTGAGCCTCGGCCTTTCGGAAGGCACTTCGTCGGGCAGGGCGATCCCGGGTCCCGGAAATCCGGCCGCCTCCGCGGAGGATAGGTGCGAACTGCAGTCCGAAGCGTCGTCGTACTGTGGACGCATGGACTTCCCTCCCATCGGATTCGGCACCTACCCGCTACGTGACGAGGACGGCATCGAGGCCATGGTCTCGGCGCTGCAGGTCGGCTACCGCTACCTCGACTCGGCGGTGAACTACGAGAACGAGACCGAGGTCGGCGAGGCCGTGCGGCGCAGCGGCGTGCCGCGCGACGAGGTGCTGATCGCCACCAAGATCCCGGGCCGGTTCCACCGCAAGGACCTCGCGCTGCAGTCGCTGCGCGACTCCGCCCAGCGGCTCGGCGTGGACCGCATCGACGTCGGCCTGATCCACTGGCCGAACCCGAGCGTCGAGCTCTACGTCGAGGCCTGGCAGGCGCTGATCGAGGCGCAGCAGCAGGGCCTGGTCGAGACCATCGGCGTCTCCAACTTCAACGCCGACCACCTGAAGCGGATCGTCGACGAGACCGGCGTACGGCCGGCGGTGAACCAGTTGGAGATCCACCCGTACTTCCCGCAGCAGGAGATGCTCGAGATCAACGAGTCGTACGGCATCAACACTCAGGCGTGGAGCCCGCTCGGCAAGCGCGCCACCCCGCACCAGGAGCAGACGGTCGTCGACATCGCGAACGACCTCGGCGTGACCCCGGCGCAGGTGGTGCTGCGCTGGCACATCCACCGCGGCATCATGCCGCTGCCCAAGTCGGCCACTCCGTCCCGGCAGCGGGAGAACTTCGACGTCCTCGGCTTCGAGCTCGCGCCGGAGCAGATCGCCGCGATCACCGCGCTGGGCAAGCCGGACGGGCGACTGTTCGACGGTGACCCGGCCACCCACGAGGAGCAGTAGCCGAAAATCGGTTGGCCGCGACCGGGTGAATCGTCAGGATCGTGGGCATGACCACTCGCCAACGCCCGCCCTTCGACGCCGACGAACGCACCAACCTGCTCGGGTGGTACCAACTGCAGCGCGACGTCATCTCGCTGAAGTGCGAGGGGCTGTCGCACGAGGACGCCCACCAGGTCGTGATCCCGACCTCGCCGCTGATGACGGTCGCCGGGATCGTGTCCCACCTGCGCTGGGTCGAGCACACCTGGTTCGAGGTGGCGTTCACCGGCGGTGATCCGACCGGCAGCCCGGCGTTCTCCGAGCGCACCGAGGACCTTGACTTCATGGTCGAGGGACGTTCGCTGGAGGAGTTGCTGCGCGAGTACCGCCGCGAGTGCGATCACTCCGACAAGGTGATCGCGGCAGCGGAACTGGACGATCTGGGGAAGTTCGACGGCTTCCCGGCCGGCCACGCGTCGTTGCGCTGGATCATCACCCACATGATCGAGGAGACCGCGCGCCACGCCGGCCAGCTCGATCTGATCCGCGAGCTCCTCGACGGGGAGACCGGCTACTACTGATCAGCCGGCGCGACCCGTACGCCGCCCTGGCCGCTGTGCTCCAAGGATCCGGCGACGAAGCCGCAGCGCTTGAGGTCCTCGACCGTACGGCGCACGAAGTCCGCGGTCTCCGCGGACACGTCCTTGCCGACGGCGACCGCCTGGCGGATTTGCATGAACGCCTCGTCGATCAACCGGTGACCGGGGTTCTCGGCGACGAACTGCGTTGTCGGCTGGCGGATTCCGGCGCCCACCTCCAATCCCTGTTCCAGGTAGACCGTCGTCCCGTCGCTCCCGCGGACCAGTTCGGCGGCCCGGATGTTGCGGGTGAGGAACAGGTCGTACGCCGACCCCTCCTTGACCCCGATGCGTACGCCCGCGCGGTCCACGTCGGCGATCGAGGTGAGCGGGCTGTCGGCCGGAACGACGTAGACCCCTTCGATGAGGGCGTACGGCGCACTGAAGGTCACCTGCTCGGCCCGCTGCGGCTCGGCGGCGAGGAAGCCGATGCCGGCGCGGCCGTCGACCAGCGCGGCGAAGGAGTCCTTGGCCGCGGTGAAGCACAGGAACTCGACCGGCACGCCCAGCCGGGCGGCGAACTCACGGGCGAGGTCGACGGTGACACCCCGCGGATCCTGCGGGTCACCTTGCGCGAGAACGGGATTGCCGAGGTTGATCGAGGCGACGAGGGTTCCGGTCGGGGCGAGTTCGGCGGCGGCGTCCATGCGGCCAGGGTAAGTGGCCGAACCCGGTTCGGGCGGCGGTCGACCACCCCGGATCGTCGCCGACCCGGAAGAATGGGGGCATGACCGAGATGGATCTGCAGATCGACGGCCTGCCCGACGGCTTCACGGTGCGCACCCCGGAGGACCACGACGTCCACGCGGTGGCGACGCTGATGAGCGACTACCAACGCCGCGGGCGCGGGTCCGGTGCGGTCGACGAGGAGGCGATCTCCGCGCAGACCATCGGGATGGGTTCGTGGACCCGCCGCCAGGTCCTGGTCGAGCGCGACGGCGTTCCGGTCGCGTTCCTGTCCGTGCACGACCGCGCCGCCGGCCGTACGGTCGTCGAACCCGTCGTCTCCGCGCAGCTCGACGCCGACTTGGCCGACCGGATCGCCCACTGCCTGCTCGACGCGGCCGAGCGCTGGGCGCTGGAGATCGGCCGGATGCGCCGCCTGCGCGGCACCCTGCTGGACGGCTGGTCGTACGACGGTGACGAGCGGCAGCGCGGCTGGCTGTCCGCGGCCGGTTACGAGGACGTACGCACCTGGTGGCACATGTCGCGACCGGTGGAACCCGTTGAGGCACACGGACTTCCGGCGCCGCGCGCCGGTGTGACCGTACGCCGGGTCGACACCCACGAGGACGGCCTGCCGGTCGCGCAGGACCTGCAGGTCGTGCACCGCCTGCTCGAGGAGTCGTTCCAGGACCACTTCAGCTCCTACCGCGAGAGCTTCCCGGAGTTCGTCATGCGACTGCGCGAGGACCCGGGACACCGCTGGGACCACTGGTGG
>JASLFY010000262.1 GCA_030150425.1 Yimella sp.
GTTGGTGTTGCCATGGCAACACCAACCCTCCACTGGAATCGGTCAGCTACCGACTAATGGGCGAAGTGGCGGGTGCCGGTGAAGTACATCGTCACGCCGGCCTCCTGCGCCGCCGCGATCGCCAGGTCGTCGCGCATCGACCCGCCCGGTGCGACAACCGCCTTCACGCCGGCGTCGATCAGGACCTGCAGGCCGTCGGGGAACGGGAAGAAGGCGTCGGACGCGGCCACCGAACCGGTCGCCCGCTCGGCGCCGGCCCGGTTCACCGCGAGGTGGCAGGAGTCGACCCGGTTCACCTGGCCCATGCCGACGCCGACAGAGGCACCGTCCTTGGCCAGCAGGATCGCGTTCGACTTCACCGCACGCACCGCGCGCCAGGCGAACTGCAGGTCGGCGAGGGTCTGTTCGTCGGCCGGCTCGCCGCTGACCAGGCGCCAGTTCGCCGCGTCGTCACCGCCGGTCACCGCACCGTCGTCGTCGGTGACCTCGGCGTCGACCCCGTCGCTCTCCTGCAGCAGCATGCCGCCGGAGATGATCCGCATGTCGCCGACCCGCTGCCGCGGCGCCGCCTTCAGCAGGCGGATGTTCTTCTTCGCGCTGAGGATTTCCAGTGCCTCCGGCTCGAAGTCGGGGGCGACGACGACCTCGGTGAAGATGTCCTTGACCCGGTCGGCCATCGCGACGGTCACCGTACGGTTCGTGGCGATGACGCCACCGAACGCCGACAGCGAGTCGCACTCGTGGGCCTTGCGGTGGGCGTCGGCGACGTCGCTGCCGACGGCGATGCCGCACGGGTTGGCGTGCTTGATGATCGCGACGGTGGGCTGGTCGCCGTGGTCGTACGCCGCACGGTGCGCCGCGTCGGCGTCGACGTAGTTGTTGAAGCTCATCGCCTTGCCGTGCAGCAGTTCACCCTGTGCCAGGCCCGGACCGCCGGGCTGGAAACCGTTGTCGTACAACGCCGCCGACTGGTGCGGGTTCTCGCCGTAGCGCAGCGTCTGCTGCTTGGTCCAGGTCGCCCCGATCCACGCCGGGTAGCCCTCGCCGCCCGAGGTGTCGGTGAGCACGTTGCCCATCCACGAGGCGACGTGGACGTCGTACGTCGCGGTGTGCACGAACGCCTCGGCGGCCAGCTTCTTGCGCTCCTCCAGCGTGAAGCCACCGGCGCGTACAGCCTCCAGCACGGCGTCGTACGAGCCCGGGTCGGTCACGATCGCGACGCTCGGGTGGTTCTTCGCGGCGGCGCGGACCATCGACGGGCCGCCGATGTCGATCTGCTCGACGCACTCGTCGACGTTCGCGCCGGACATCACGGTCTCGGTGAACGGGTAGAGGTTGCTGACCACTAGGTCGAACGGCGCGACCCCCAGGTCGGCCAGCTGCTGCACGTGGTCGGGCTTGCGGGTGTCGGCCAGGATGCCGGCGTGGACCCGCGGGTGCAGCGTCTTGACGCGGCCGTCGAGGCACTCGGGGAAACCGGTGAGGTCCTCGACCTTGGTGACCGGCAGCCCGAGGGACTCGATGCGGGCGGCCGAGCCACCGGTGGAGACGAGTTCGACGCCGGCGTCGTGCAGGCCGCGCACCAGGTCGTCCAGACCGGTCTTGTCGTAGACGGAGACGAGGGCGCGCTGGATGGGTCGGCGGTCGCCGGACATGACACTCCTAGTGATGGTTCGTGAGTCGTTCATGGAACGCGGACCCAGGCGAACGATCCACGCGATGTCACTCCCCGGTGGTCGTCCACCTGCGCCAGTCGTGTGCGTAGCCGAGTCTAGCGACCCCTGCGCCGGGCGCAGGACGTCACCCGGCGACGGCTAGATTGCTCCCCGTGAGTGCGCGCGTCGTCGTCCTGTTGTCCGGTTCCGGCTCCCTGTTGCAGGCGCTGCTGGACGCCGCCGCCGATCCCGCGTACGGCGTCGACATCGTCGCCGTCGGCAGCGACCGGCCCGGGGTTCTCGGCCTCGAACGCGCCACTGCAGCAGGCGTTCCCACCTTCACGCTGCGTACGAAGGACTTCGCCACCCGGACCGACTGGGACCGCGCGCTGACCGAGCAGGTGGCGGCGTACGAGCCCGATCTGGTGGTCTCCGCCGGCTTCCTGAAGCTGGTCGGTCCGGACTTCCTGGCCCGCTTCGGCGGCCGCTACCTCAACAGCCACAACGCCCTGCTGCCCAGCTTCCCGGGCATCCACGGTCCGGCGGACGCCCTCGCGTACGGCGTACGCCTGGCCGGCGCGACCCTCTTCGTCGTCGACGAGGGCGTCGACACCGGCGCGATCGTGGCGCAGGTGGCGGTGCCGGTCGAGGACGACGACACGGTCGAGACGCTCACGGAGCGGATCAAGAGCGCCGAACGGCCACAGTTGGTCGACCACGTCGGTCGGATGGCCCGCGAGGGCTTCCGGGTCGAGGGTCGCAGGGTCCTGCTCGGCCACTAAACCACCACCGTCGCCGAATGTTTTCTACGCTCGGCAACAGGGGCCACCCGCGACACGGAGGACGCAGAGCGATGAACGACGCAGCCGCCCTTGCGCATCCGGACGCCGCAGAACTCGCCGCCCACCAGATGGTGCTCGAGCGGTCGGCCCTCGCCGCGCGTGAGGTCGCCGACTCCTGCGCGACCATCGCACCGGACTCCCCCGTCGACGCCTCGATCGCCCACGCCCTCGCGCAGCTCGCGCCCGTGCTCGCCGGCGTCGGTGACGCCGTCGCCGACGGACTCGACGACCTGGTCGGGATCGTCCGCACCGGTCGAGGCGCGCCGTGACCGCCGAAGCGGTCGCCGTCCGCGACCTGGCCCGCAAGCTCGGCCGGCACGTCGATCAGCTCACCCGGCAGCGGCTGAACGTACTGACCGCGTCGGTGAACGTCATCATCCAACTCCCGGCCGACCACCTTCCCGGTTTCACCCGGGTCAGCGCTCTCACCGGCGCGCAGCTGGAGGCCTACACCGGCTCCCTCGCCGCCCTCGGGGATGCGTTGACCGGCTATGCGACCGCCCTCGAGCGTGGTGACTCCGAACAGATCCAGGTCGCCCGCGACCGGGTCGTCGGACTGAGCCGCGCCGAGACCGAGTTGTGGTCGCCGCTCGGGCCGCCCGACCGGGCCGACGTACGCCGCCGGGTGGCCGCGCAGCGCACTCCCACCTCGACGGTCGACCACGACTGCGATCGCAGCGCTGCCGCGAGCGACGTACGCACGGCGGACGTCGACCTCGACGTCTCGCCGGACTGAGCCGGGGAGCCGCCCTCGCGGTTCAGACGCGGGTGCGGCGAAGGTGCCAGGCGACGGCGACGACCATCGCGCCGAGCAGGGCCTCCAGCACCACGAAGACCATGGACAGCAGCGTCGGGCCGACGACGTCCAGTCGGCCCGGGCTCATCCCCGCTCGGCTCAGCCAGCCCAGCAGCACGAAGCCGAGACCGAACAGTCCGGCCGCGGTCGCGACCGTCCGCAGCTTGCTGGTGAGGGTGCTGAGCGTCGCCATGGACGCCACCACCCGCCAGCCGATCAGACCGCCGACCGCGACCGGGAGGAGCACCGCGAGGCGCAGCACACCAGGCAGCTGACCGGCCTCGGGCAGGATGCCGAACAACGGGATGCTCGGCAGGGTCGCCGGGGTGACGACGCCCAGCGAGGCGTGGCCCGAACCCAGCGAGATCGCGCCACCGCCGGTCCAGGCGGCGCCGGACACGATCAGGTTCGGCAGCGCGGTCAGCTGGGCCAGCCACAGCAGCGCGGTGCCGGAGCCGCTCACGTCGAGCAGCGCGGCGATCTTGCCCATCCGCTCGAGGTGGAACATCATCCCGGCGAAGACCACGACGAAACCGACCGTCAGCATCGCCAGCAGCCCCTCCAGGGCCGGTCGTACGGCGCGGTGGACGCTGCGGTGCAGTCGCTCGTCGAGCGCCTCCAGCCACGGCCACGCGGCGCCCTCACCGTCGCGGTGGCGGCTCCAGAGCATGCCCACGACGGTGACCAGCAGGGCACCCGGGAGAACCGTCCAGAGGATGACCGGGGCGCTGCCGGCGTACGACAGGCAGCAGACCAGCAGGGTCGCGATCAGCTGCCCGGCGACGAAGGTGACACCGGCCTTCTGTTGCAGGTGGCCGTCGAGCTCGTCGTCGTCCAGGCGTTGCTGCACCGGCCGGAAGGCCCACCGGGTCAGCACCACGGCGAGCGCGGTGAGCAGGACGGGAGAGAGATGGACGGCGTCGATCCCACTGCCGGACACGCTGACCGAGCCGCGCAACGACAGGCCGGTGAGGGTGCCGGTGAACGCGAGCGCGTCGGACCAGGCGACCGACGTACGCGGGTCGAGGGTCCACCCCAGCAGGATCGGTACGAAGACGACGAGGGCGAACGCCACCGGCCCGACGACGCCGTAACCCAGCGCGACGAGGTAGGGCGGCACGCCGGTGGAGCGGGTCGACCGGTCGGGGGTGGTGCGTTCGAGCAGAGTCATCGCCAGCCATGGTCGCCGGTGCGTCCGGCGGAGTCGGTCAGGCGCGCCGGGGTGTGGCGCGATTCGCACCTCCGGGAACGACGAAGCGCCCCGAGCGAACTCGGGGCGCTTCGTTCCTCGACCGTTACGTCGGCCGTGGCCTTCGCGTGGCTCAGGCCAAGGACTTCATGACCTCACGCATGAGCGCCGCGGTCTCCGACGGGGTCTTGCCGACCTTCACACCGGCGGCCTCGAGGGCCTCCTTCTTGGCGGCGGCGGTGCCGGACGAGCCGGACACGATGGCGCCGGCGGGGCCCATCGTCTTGCCCTCCGGGGCGGTGAAACCCGCGACGTAGCCGACGACCGGCTTGGTCACGTTCTCCTTGATGTACGCCGCGGCGCGCTCCTCGGCGTCGCCACCGATCTCACCGATCATCACGATGGCGACCGTCTCCGGGTCGGCCTCGAACGCCTCGAGGGCGTCGATGTGGGTGGTGCCGATGATCGGGTCACCACCGATGCCGATGGCGGTCGAGAAGCCGAACTCCTTGAGCTCGTACATCATCTGGTAGGTGAGGGTGCCGGACTTGGAGACCAGCCCGATCTTGCCCGGGCCGGCGATGTCGGCCGGGATGATGCCCGCGTTGGACTGACCGGGGCTGATGATGCCCGGGCAGTTCGGACCGATGATCCGGGTGGTGCCCTTGCCCTTGGCGTAGTTGTAGAACTCCGCAGAGTCCTTCACCGCGATGCCCTCGGTGATCACGACGGCCAGCGGGATCTCGGCGTCGACGGCCTCGACCACGGCCGCCTTGGCGAAAGCCGGCGGCACGAACACGACGGACACGTTGGCGCCGGTCTCGTCCATGGCCTCCTTGACGGAGCCGTAGACCTTGACCTGCTTGCCCTCGGGGAAGTCGACCGTCTGGCCGGCCTTGCGCGGGTTCACGCCACCGACGACGTTGGTGCCCGAGGCGAGCATGCGCGTGGTGTGCTTCATGCCCTCCGAACCGGTCATGCCCTGGACGATGACCTTGGAGTCAGCGTTGAGAAAAATAGACACGAAAGTGGGTTCCCTTTCAGTTCTGCGCGGCCAGTTCGGCGGCCTTGCGGGCGGCGCCGTCCATGGTCTCCTCGACGGTGACCAGCGGGTGGTTGAAGTCGGCGAGGATCTTGCGGCCCTCCTCCACGGCGTTGCCGTCGAGTCGCACGACCAGCGGCTTGGTGGCGCTGTCGCCCAGGGTCTTCAGCGCGCCGACGATGCCGTTGGCGACCGCGTCGCACGCGGTGATGCCACCGAAGACGTTCACGAAGACCGACTTGACCTGCTCGTCGCCCAGGATGACGTCGAGACCGTTGGCCATGACTTCGGCGGAGGCTCCACCACCGATGTCGAGGAAGTTCGCCGGCTTGGCGGCGCCACCGGTGTAGTCCTCACCGGCGTACGCGACGACGTCGAGGGTCGACATGACCAGGCCCGCGCCGTTGCCGATGATGCCGACGTTGCCGTCGAGCTTGACGTAGTTGAGGTTCATCGCCTTGGCCTTGGCCTCCAGCGGGTCCGCCGCGGCCTTGTCCTCGAGCGCCTCGTGGTCGGGGTGACGGAAGTCGGCGTTCGCGTCGAGCGACACCTTGCCGTCGAGGGCGACGATGTCGCCGTCCTTGGTCTTCACCAGCGGGTTGACCTCGACCAGGGTGGCGTCCTCGTCGCGGTAGACGGCCCAGAGCTTCTGCAGCACCGGGACGATCTTCGCGGCGGTCTCGTCGTCGAAGCGCGCCGCCTCGACGATCTCCTTCGCCTTGGCCTCGTCGATGCCGGTGTTCGGGTCGACCTCGATGCGGGCGAGGGCCTCGGGGCGCTCGACGGCGAGCTGCTCGATCTCCATGCCGCCCTCCTTGGAGCACATGGCGAGGTAGCTGCGGTTGGCCCGGTCGAGCAGGATGGAGAAGTAGTACTCCTCCTCGATCTGCGCGCCCTGGGCGATCATCACGGTGCCGACGGTGTGGCCCTTGATGTCCATCCCGAGGATGGCCTGGGCGTGCTGCTCGGCCTCGTCGGCCGACTTGGCGACCTTGACGCCGCCGGCCTTGCCGCGGCCACCGGTCTTGACCTGTGCCTTGACGACGGTCACGCCGCCGGACTTGGCACCGATCTCCTCGGCGGCTGCCTTGGCGTCGGCCGGGGTTGTCGCGATCTTGCCGGCGAGCACGGGTACACCGTGTGCCTCGAACATGTCGCGCGCTTGGTACTCGAAAAGATCCACGCGGAATCCGTCCTTGCTGTGAGGTTGGAATTTTCCGCTTGCGACTTTAGTCCTGCGCTGCGGACGCTCCCACGTGGGTGCGAGTCCAGTCGACGATCTGGGTCGTCGTGGCGCCGGGAGTGAACACCGTCGCGACGCCCATCTCCAGCAACGTCGGGATGTCGCCCTCGGGGATGATCCCGCCGCCGAAGACCACGATGTCGTCGGCGTCCTTGTCCCGCAACGTTTTCAGCACCTGTTCGAACAGGGTCAGATGAGCGCCGGACAGCACCGACATCCCGATCGCGTCGGCGTCCTCCTGGATCGCGGCCTCGACGATCTGCGCCGGCGTCTGGTGCAGACCGGTGTAGATGACCTCCATGCCGGCGTCGCGCAGCGCACGGGCGACGACCTTCGCGCCGCGGTCGTGGCCGTCCAGGCCGGGCTTGGCGACGACGATCCGCAGGGGGGCTTCGGGAGCGGGAGTGGTCATGATCACAGCGTACGGGCCCGTCGTTGCGCGGTCATCCGACCCTTTGTCCACAGCCCGAACGACTCCACCTCGCAGGTCACGATCAGGTCACGCTAAAGTTCTCGGGCCCGTTCATCCACAGTCAGGAACCCCCGTGGCCCGCTATCAGGGACGCCACCGCGTCGCCACCCCGTCACCGGCCCGCCGGGTCCGACTCGTGGCACCACCCGCAGCCGCCGCGGCCGTCGCGATCACCTGGGGCGCCCTGGCCACCGCCGACGGATCGCCCACCGCGAACGGAGCACCCGCCGCCGAGATCCAGCCGCTGACCGGTGCGTCCGCCGGCACCGCGACGGACGCCGGCGGTGCCACCACCGAGGCGGCGGCGGTCACCGCGAAGGTCGACGCCGCCGCCAAGTCGCGGGCCGCCGCCCGCGCCGTGGCCGTCTCGCGCGCCGACGCCACCCGCAAGCTCAACCAGCAGCGCGCCACCGCCCTTCGCTCGCTCGGCAAGACCACCGTCGCCACGCCGTACACCGCCCCGACCGGGGCGTCCTCGACGTCGCTGCGGGCCGCGTCCGCGACGACCGGTTTCGGCGTCGGAGCCGCGACGGGCTACACCTGCCCGATCGCCGGGTGCGGCGGTCACTTCACCTCCGGGTTCGGCCACCGCGCCTCCCCCGGCGGCATCGGCTCCACCGACCATCAGGGCATCGACCTGTCGACCCCGATCGGCACTCCGCTGCGGGCCCTGCACGGCGGCACCGTCACGGCGGTGGGTTGGTACGGCGGCCAGGGCAAGCGGATCAACATCGACATCGGCGGCGGCGTGACGATCGTCTACGCCCACATGTCCAGCTGGGGCGTCACCGTCGGTCAACGCGTCGAGGTCGGCCAGTTGGTCGGCTGGTCCGGCAACACCGGCAACTCGACCGGCCCCCACCTGCACCTCGAGGTGCACCTCGGCGGCACACCGGTCAACCCGGTGGGCTGGCTGCGCGCCCACGGCATCGCGGTCTGAGCCGGCCTCAGATCTTCTCGACCCGGCCGTAGCGCAGGGCGAGGCGCTTGACGCCGAGGTCACCGCCGAAGTCGATGTGGGCGATCGTCTTGTCGCCGGACCCTTCCAGTCGTACGACGGTGCCGAGGCCGAACGAGTCGCTGGTCACCCGGTCGCCCGGGTCGAGCGACGGGACCGCGTGGTTGCCCGGTGACCGTACTCCCGGACGCGCGGCGAGCCGCGCGATCGCCGGCGTCGACGACGGCCGGGTGGTGGTGGTGGCGATCCGCTGCCAGTCGATCAACTGCGAGGGGATCTCGTCGAGGAAGCGCGACGGCGGGTTGTACTGCGGTGCGCCCCAGGCGGATCGGACCTCCGCCCGGGAGAGGTGGAGTCGCTCGCGGGCGCGGGTGATGCCGACGTAGGCGAGCCGCCTCTCCTCCTCCAGCTCCTTCGGGTCGCCGAGCGCCCGGATGTGGGGGAAGGTGCCGTCCTCCATGCCGGTGAGGAAGACCACCGGGAACTCCAGCCCCTTCGCGGTGTGCAGGGTCATCAGGGTGACGACGCCCTTGTCGTTCTCGTCGCCCTCGGGGATCTCGTCGGCGTCGGCCACCAGGGAGACCTGCTCCAGGAAGTCCTCCAACGGTCCGTCGGGGAACTGCTGGTCGAACTCGCGGCCGACCGCGACCAGTTCGGCGAGGTTCTCGATGCGGGTCTCGTCCTGCGGGTCGTGGCTGGCGCGCAGCTCCGCGAGATAACCGGACTGGTCGAGGATCGCCTCCAGCAGGTCCCCCACACCACCGTCGGTGTCGCGCACCTCGCGCAACGACTCCAGCAGACCGGTGAATCCCTTGATCGCGCTGACCGATCGGGTCGCGATGCCCGGGGCGTCCTCGGCGCGGCCGAGGGCGGCGACGAACGGGATCCGTTCCCGGTCGGCGAGCGCCGACACGCATGCCTCGGCCCGGTCGCCGATGCCGCGCTTGGGGACGTTCAGGATGCGTCGCAGGTTGACGGTGTCGGCCGGGTTGGAGACGACCCGCAGGTAGGCCAGCGCGTCCTTGATCTCCTTGCGTTCGTAGAAGCGGGTGCCGCCGACGACCTTGTACGGCAACCCCACTCGTACGAACACCTCCTCCAGCGCGCGCGACTGGGCGTTGGTGCGGTAGAAGACCGCGACGTCGCCCGGCTTCACGCCGTGGTCGTCGGTGAGCTGGTCGATGGTGCGCGCCACGAACGCGGCCTCGTCGTGTTCGGAGTCGGCGACGTAGCCGACGATGCGCTCGCCGTCGCCGGAGTCGGTCCACAGCTTCTTCTCGCGCCGCTCGGAGTTCTTGGCGATGACCGCGTTGGCGGCCTGCAGGATCGTCTGCGTGGAGCGGTAGTTCTGCTCCAGCAGGATGGTGCGGGCCTGCGGGTAGTCCTGCTCGAACTCGACGATGTTGCGGATCGTGGCGCCCCGGAAGGCGTAGATCGACTGGTCGGCGTCACCCACCACGCACAGCTCCGCGGGCGGGATCTGACCCACCGCCGGGTCGGCGGTGCCGTGACCGACGAGCTCCTTCACCAGTTGGTACTGGGCGTGGTTGGTGTCCTGGTACTCGTCGACCAACACGTGGCGGAAGCGCCGGTGGTAGTGCTCGGCGACGTCGGGGAACGCCTGCAGCAGGTGGGTGGTGGTCATGATCAGGTCGTCGAAGTCGAGCGCGTTCGCCTGCCGCAGCCGCCGCTGGTACTCGGTGTAGGCCTGCGCCAGGACGGAGTCCTGCGGGTTGTCGCCGGCGCGGGCGGCGAACGTCTCCTCGTCGACCAGTTCGTTCTTCAGGTTGCTGACCTGGTGACTGAACGACCGCGGCGGGTAGCGTTTGGTGTCGAGGTCCATGTCGCGCATGACCATCGCCATCAGCCGCTGGGAGTCGGCCGCGTCGTAGATCGAGAAGCTGGCCTTCATCCCGACCTTGGTCGCCTCGCGCCGCAGGATGCGTACGCACGCGGAGTGGAAGGTCGAGACCCACAT
>JASLFY010000278.1 GCA_030150425.1 Yimella sp.
CCCATCACGATGTTCTGACTGGTGAGCCGCGGCGCGTCCATCGAGATCGCGATGCCGAAGTCGGAGAGCAGCAGGTGCGGCTCCGCCGTGCCCGTCGCCGCGAGCAGCAGGTTCGCCGGCTTCACGTCGCGGTGGACCACCCGCTGCTCGTGGACCGCCGCCAACGCCGCGAGCAATTGGCGCATCAGCGACGCGACGACCAGCGGCGGCAGCGCGCCGTACTTCTTCCCGAGCCCGGCCGCGGAACCGCCTTCGACCAGCGGCATCGTCAGCAGCACGCGGTCGTCGGCGCCGGCCCAGCCGAGCGGGGTGACGACGTTGGGGTGGTGGATCCGCATGCCCTGCTCGCGCATGAAGCGCAGCAACGATCCGGCGTCGCTCTGGCGCAGGACCTTGGCGGCGATCACCGAGCGGTCCCGCAGGTCGTACGCCCGCCAGACACCACCCATGCCGCCCTCACCGATCATGTCGATCAGTTCGTAGCGGCCGGCGAACACCTCACCCATGCGGTTCCCCTCACGTACGCGAACGGCCGGACCACCCGTACGGAAATCCGTGGGCGGCCCGGCCGAGCGTAACCAATCAGGCGTCGAAGGTGTCCGGGTCGGGACCCATGCGCTCACCCTGCGAGAGAGCGTCGATGGCCGCCATCTGCTCCGCGTTCAGCTCGAAGTCGAGGACGTCGAAGTTCTCCGCGATGCGCGACGGGGTGACCGACTTGGGGATCACGACGTTGCCGGTCTGCAGGTGCCACCGGATGACGACCTGCGCCGGGGTGCGGTCCAGCTGCTGGGCGATCTGCACGATCGTCTCCTGCTGCAGCAGGTCGCCGCCCTGACCCAGCGGGCTCCACGCCTCGGTCACGATGCCGTGGTCGGCGTGGAAGGCGCGCAGCTCGGCCTGGTTGAAGTCCGGGTGCAGCTCCACCTGGTTGATCGCGGGGTACTCGCCGACCGCGTCGTGCAGCTCGGTCAGGTTGTCGATGGTGAAGTTGCAGACGCCGATGGCGCGCACCTTGCCCTGCTCGCGCAGCTGCATCATCGCGCGGTAGGTGTCGACGAACTTGCCCTTACCGGCGACCGGCCAGTGGATCAGGAACAGGTCGAGCGGGCGGTCCAGCGCGAGTCGGGCGACGGACGCGTCGAACGCGGCGAGAGTCTCCTCGAGGCCCTGGTCGTCGTTCCAGACCTTGGTGGTGACGAAGACGTCGGCGGTGTCGACGTCGCTGTCGGCCAGGGCGCGGCCGACACCGGCCTCGTTGCCGTAGATGCGAGCGGTGTCGATGCTGCGGTAGCCGACGCGCAGCGCCTCGGCGACCGCCGGTGTGGCGGCGTCGTCCTCGACCTGCCACACGCCGAAGCCGAGCTGCGGCATGGTGACGGTGGTGGCTCCGGCGCGCAGTTCGACGGTGGGAACTTCATAGGTGCTCTCAACAGTCATGCAGGGTGCAGCACAGTCACCGGCGTCGATATTCCGGCCCGGACCGCCCAGCAGTGTGGCCTCCGACACACCGGGCTAGGCTCCCTCCCATGCCCGAACTGCACAAGGTCCTGATCGCCAACCGCGGTGAGATCGCGGTCCGTATCGCTCGCGCCTGCAAGGACGCCGGAATCGGCTCCGTCGCGGTCTACGCCGAGCCCGACCGTGACGCGCTGCACGTCAAGGTCGCCGACGAGGCCTACGCCCTCGGTGGCGCGACCCCGGCCGACTCCTACCTGGTGCAGGAGAAGCTGCTCGACGTCGCGAAGCAGTCCGGCGCCGACGCGGTCCACCCGGGCTACGGCTTCCTGGCCGAGAACGCCTCGTTCGCGCAGGCGGTCATCGACGCCGGCCTGACCTGGATCGGCCCGTCGCCGCAGGCGATCGACAGCCTGGGCGACAAGGCGAAGGCGAAGCACATCGCGGTGAAGGCGAACGCGCCGCTGGCGCCCGGCACCAAGGACCCGGTCAAGGACGCCGACGAGGTCGTCGCGCTGGCCAAGGAGTTCGGTCTGCCGGTCGCGATCAAGGCGGTCTACGGCGGTGGCGGGCGCGGTCTGAAGGTCGCCCACACCCTCGAGGAGATCCCCGAACAGTTCGACTCAGCGGTGCGCGAGGCGGTCACCGCGTTCGGCCGCGGTGAGTGCCTGGTCGAGAAGTTCCTGGACAAGCCGCGCCACGTCGAGACCCAGTGCCTGGCCGATCAGCACGGCAACGTCGTCGTCGTCTCGACCCGCGACTGTTCGCTGCAGCGCCGCAACCAGAAGCTGGTCGAGGAGGCGCCCGCGCCGTTCCTGACCGACGAGCAGCACGCCGAGCTGGTCCGCGCGTCCAAGGCGATCCTGCGCGAGGCCGGCTACGTCGGCGCCGGCACGTGCGAGTACCTCGTCGCGGCCGACGGCACCATCTCCTTCCTCGAGGTCAACACCCGCCTGCAGGTTGAGCACCCGGTGACCGAGGAGGTCACCGGCATCGACCTGGTGCGCGAACAGTTCCGCATCGCGGCCGGTGAGGAGCTCGGCTTCGACGACCCGAGCCCGCGCGCGCACTCCTTCGAGTTCCGGATCAACGGCGAGGACGCCGGACGCAACTTCTTCCCGGCGCCCGGCACCGTCACCAAGCTGTCCGTGCCGTCCGGCCCGGGTGTGCGCTGGGACTCCGGCGTCGTCGAGGGTGACACCATCGCCGGCGCCTTCGACTCGATGATCGCCAAGCTGATCGTCACCGGCAGCACTCGCGACGAGGCGCTCGCCCGCTCCCGCCGTTCGCTGGACGAGCTGGTCATCGACGGCATGCCGACCGTCACCCCGTTCCACCGCGCGGTGGTCAGCGACCCGGCGTTCGCGCCGGCCGACGGTGCGCCGTTCACCGTCCACACCCGGTGGATCGAGACCGAGTTCGACAACCAGATCCCGCCGTACGACGGTGCGACCGCCGACGCCGAGGCGCCGGCCCCGCGCCAGAACGTGGTGCTGGAGATCGGTGGCAAGCGCGTCGAGGTCTCGCTGCCGGGCGACCTGCAGCTCGGCGGTGGCGGCGGCGCCGCGGCCGGCCCGAAGAAGGCTCCGAAGCGCTCACGCTCCGGTGGCGGCGCGGCCGCTGCCAGCGGTGACTCGGTGACCGCCCCGATGCAGGGCACGATCGTCAAGATCGCGGTCGAGGAGGGCGCCACGGTCGCCGGCGGCGACACCATCGTGGTGCTCGAGGCGATGAAGATGGAGCAGCCGATCACCGCTCACAAGGACGGCGTCATCACCGGCCTGAAGGCCGAACTCGGTGCGACCGTCACCTCCGGTGCGGTGCTGGCCGAGATCAAGGACGCCTGAGCGTCCCGACCGAAACCGTTCAGCTGTTCAAGGCGATCTCCGCTTCGGAGATCGCCTTGATCAGTAGTCCGGTGGTCGCCTCGAGGTAGGCGCGGCGGCCGTCGACCGGCACCGACAGGGACTGGATGGCCACGCCCTCCATCCCGGCCACGACCGTACGAGCACGCAGTTCGGCGTTGTCCCGGCCGTGCTGCTCCATCAGCCCGCGGACGAACTCGACGAGTTCGCGGCGCCAACTGACCATGGCCTCGCGCAGCTCCGGGGTGCGTACGGATTCCAGGCCGAGCTCGGCCATCGTCACCAGCAGGGCCGGGTTGTCGGCCCAGTTCGCCAGCATCGCCACGGTCGCGCCTGCGGCGAGCGCCGGGTCGTCGGTGTCGGTCGGCAGTTCGCACCCCATCGCGACGACGTCGGCGGTGAGCCGCTGCGCCACGCGCTCGGTGACGGCGGCCAGCAGGCTCGCGCGGGTGCGGTAGTAGACCGAGCAACTGCCCTCGGGGAGGCCGGCCGCGCGGTCGAGCGCGCGATGGGTCAGCGCCCGCAGGCCCCCCTGACCGATGACGTCGATGGCGCTGTCGAGCAGCAGCGCCTGGCGGGCGGCGGTTCCTTCGGGGCGTACGGCGGTCACAGCGTGCAGCCTGTCACACTGACGGCTTCCAGCCACACCCACCGCTCTCCCTCGAGGACCCGCATGCACTGGTTACGCAACCTCATCCCTCTGGTCGTCCTGGCCGCGCTGATCTGGGGCGTCCTGAAGTACCTGCGGCCGAAGCTGCGCGAGCGACGTCACGCCGCGTGGGAGCGCGACGGGCTGCTGCCCGAGCAGGTGGATCCGTACGGCCCCGACGGGCGCGACGACGACCGTTCCTGACGGCCGCTCCCGGATGTGACGAGCGTCTCCGGCTGTCGAGTGGACACCCTTCCACTACAGGCGTAGTGTCATCTTCATCAAGGCCACTACACCTGTAGAAGGAAGAAGATCCGTCATGGACATGATCCCCACCGTTTTCTGGAGCGTCACCGTGCTCGTCACCGTCGCCCTGGTGGCGATGATCGCCATCTTCGGCACGTGGACCGTTCAGTTCTTCGCCCGCAACCGCGCCGAGCGCCTCGCGACGAAGCAGCCGCTGGTGCGCTACTACCGCAACCTGGGCAGCCACTCGTTCGCCCACTGACGAACCCCGCAACGACAAACGCTGCAGTTTCGTTCAAACCCCGCAGGTCTACCTGCGGGGTTTGAACGTTTCTGCAGCGTTTGCGGGCTCGCGGCTCAGATCTGGCTCTGGTGCAGCCGGCGGGCGGCCTCGGCGATCGAGCCGGTCATCGACGGGTAGACCGAGAAGGTCTGCGACACCTGGTCGACGGTGAGCCGATTCTGGACGGCCAGACCGATCGGGTAGATCAGCTCGGACGCCTGCGGGGCCACCACGACGCCGCCGACGACGGTGTTCGAACCGGGGCGGACGATCAGCTTCACGAAGCCGTCCTTGATGTTGCGCATCTTGGCCCGCGGGTTGGTCGACAGCGGGAGGGTGACGACGCGCGCCTCGATCCGGCCCTCGTCGACGTCGGCCTGCGAGTAGCCGACGGTGGCGATCTCCGGGTCGGTGAAGATGTTCGCGCAGACACCGCGCAGGTTCAGCGGCGCGACCGCGTCGCCGAGCGAGTGGGCCATCGCGATGCGGCCCTGCATCGCCGCGACGGACGCGAGCGGCAGCACCCCGGTGCAGTCACCGGCGGCGTAGATGCCCGGCACCGACGTACGCGAGACCCGGTCGACCACGATGTGGCCGGACGGGGTCAGCTCGACGCCGGCCTCCTCCAGGCCGATCCCGCGCGTCTGCGGGATCGAACCGACGGCGAGCAACGCGTGGCTGCCCTCGACCGTACGGCCGTCCTCCAGGGTCACGGTGACGCGGTCGCCGTGGCGCTCGGCGGACATCGCACGGGAGCGGTTGAGCACCTGCATGCCGCGGCGACGGAAGACGTTCTCGATCACGGTGGCGGCGTCGGCGTCCTGGCCGGGCAGGACCCGGTCGCGGGACGACACGAGCGTCACCTTCGACCCGAGGCCGAGGTAGGCGTGGGCCAGCTCGGCACCGGTGACACCGGAACCGACGACGATGATCTCCTCGGGCAACTCGGTGAGGTTGTAGATCTGCTGCCAGGTCAGGATGCGCTCGCCGTCGGGCATCGCGGTGTCCATCACCCGTGGGGTGGTGCCGACCGCGAGCAGGATGACGTCGGCGTGGACGTCCTCGGTGGAGCCGTCCTCGTGGGTGAGCCGCACGGTGTTCGGGTTGACGACCGCACCGGTGCCCTTGACCACCCGGCAGCCGACGCTCTCGACCTGGGCACGGATGTCGTAGCTCTGCGCCTGGGCGAGCTTCACGACGCGCTGGTTGACCTCGGTGATGTGGGCCTCGGCGTGCTGGTCCTCGTCGTGGCCCTCGAAGTGGACGCCGAGCCGGCCCGCCGACTTGAAGCGGGACATGAAGTCGGAGGTCGCGATCAGTGTCTTGCTGGGCACGCAGTCGGTGAGGACCGCGGCGCCACCGAGGCCGTCCTTCTCCACCACGGTGACCGCGGCACCGAGGGCAGCGGCGACCAGCGCGGACTCGTAACCGCCCGGTCCACCACCGATCACAACTACGGATTTCTGTCGACCAGTCACGCGGATATCCAACCACGCGCCCCATCGCTACTCTGGGCCGGTGACGCAGAGCTTCGACTTCTCCGCCGTAGATCCCTTCGCCGTGGCCGACGAGGCCGCCCGCACCATCGCCGAGTTGACCGGGGTGCCCCGGCACGACGTCGCGCTGGTGCTCGGCTCCGGTTGGGGCGACACCGCCGACCGCCTCGGCGAGACGGTCGCGACCCTCGACAACGAGCAGGTGCCGGGCTTCGCGAAGGCCGCGGTCGCCGGCCACCGGGGCACGATACGCTCGGTGCGCATCGGCGACACCGACAAGCACGCGCTCGTCTTCGGCACCCGTACGCACTACTACGAGGGCCGCGGCGTGCGCGCCGTCGTCCACGGGGTCCGTGCGGCGGCAGCTGCCGGCTGCTCGACGCTGGTGTTGACCAACGGCTGCGGCGGGCTGCGCCCGGAGTGGAAGCCCGGCACCCCGGTGCTGATCAGCGACCACCTCAACCTGACGGCGAACTCGCCGCTCGAGGGCGCGACCTTCGTCGACCTCACCGACCTCTACTCCGCCCGGCTGCGCGACATCGCGCGCTCGGTCGACAGCTCGCTGGACGAGGGCGTCTACGCCCAGTTCCGCGGCCCGCACTACGAGACCCCGGCCGAGGTACGGATGGCCAAGACGATGGGCGCCGACCTGGTCGGCATGTCCACCGCGCTCGAGGCGATCGCAGCCCGCCACGTCGGCCTGGAGATCCTCGGCATCAGCCTGGTCACCAACGCCGCCGCGGGCATCTCGCCGGAGCCGCTGAGCCACCAGGAGGTCATCGACGCCGGCAAGGCCGCCGCGGGCCGCTGCGCCGACCTGCTCTCCGCGATCGTCCGGGAGCTGTGATGGCCGCCCTCGACGCTGATTTTGACGCCGTCCGGGCCTGGATCGCCGACGACCCCGACGAAACCACCCGCGCCGAGCTGCAGGATCTGCTCGACCGCGCGTCCGCCGGTGACGACGCGGCCTCCGCCGACCTGGCCGACCGCTTCGCCGGTCTGCTCGAGTTCGGCACCGCCGGCCTGCGCGGCGCCCTCGGTGGCGGCCCGAACCGGATGAACCGCGTCGTGGTGCTGCGCGCCGCCGCCGGCCTGACGGCGTACCTGCAGGACAGCCTCGGTCGTCGCGACGTCACGGTCGTCATCGGCTTCGACGCGCGCCACAACTCCGATGTCTTCGCCGCCGACACCGCGGCCGTGGTCACGGCGGCCGGTGGCCGGGCGCTGGTGCTGTCGCACCCGCTGCCCACGCCACTGTTGGCGTACGCGATCCGCCACGTCGGCGCCGACGCGGGCGTGATGGTCACCGCCAGCCACAACCCGCCACAGGACAACGGCTACAAGGTCTACCTGGGCGACGGCAGCCAGATCGTGCCGCCGGCCGACGGCGAGATCGCCGCCGCGATCGACCGCTTCCCGAAGGCGGCCGACATCGCCCGCGCCACCGACGGCTGGGAGACGGTCGACGACTCGATCGTCGACGACTACCTCGCCGCGGTCGGCGGGGTCCTCTCCCCCGACTCGCCGCGCGACCTACGGATCGTCCACACCGCGCTGCACGGCGTCGGTAGCGCCGTGATGCGGGATGCGTTGCAGCGCAGCGGTTTCGGTGACGTGACCTCCGTCGCCGAGCAGGAACACCCCGACCCGGAGTTCCCGACCGTCGCCTTCCCCAACCCGGAGGAGCCGGGCGCGATCGACCTGGCGTTGGCGACCGCCCGCCGGGTCGACGCCGACGTGGTGATCGCCAGCGACCCCGACGCCGACCGCTGCGCGGTCGCGGTGTTGGACGGCGCCGACTGGCGGATGCTGCGCGGTGACGAGGTCGGCGCCCTGCTCGGCCACCACGTGCTGCAGCGCGGCCCGGTCGACGGCGTGTTCGCCAACTCGATCGTCAGCTCGCGACTGCTCGGCGCGATCGCCCGCGCCGCCGGAGTCCGCCACGAGGAAACCCTCACCGGGTTCAAGTGGATCAGCCGGGTCGACGGGCTGCGCTACGGCTACGAGGAGGCGCTGGGTTACTGCGTCGACCCGGGCCAGGTGCGCGACAAGGACGGCATCAGCGCCGGCCTGCTGGTCGCCGAGCTGGCCGCCACCGAGAAAGCGCGCGGCCGCACCCTGCTGGACGTTCTGGCCGACCTCGCGCAGCAGCACGGTCACCACCTGACCGACAGCTTCTCGGTGCGGGTCGACGACCTCTCGGTGATCGGCACGATCATGGCGCGCTTGCGCGAGCAGCCGCCGAACCACGTTGCCGGACAAGAGGTTCCGAAGACCGAGGACCTGCTGCACGACGGCGGACTGCCGCCCACCGACGCGCTGCGCTACCACCTCGCAGACGACACCCGGATCAT
>JASLFY010000307.1 GCA_030150425.1 Yimella sp.
GGTCGGTGGAGGCTGAGGTCCGCCACATCCTGACCGCGGCCACCGGCGCGCCGCCGAAGAACCTCCTGCTCACCCTGCACGACCGGATCGGCGGCAACGGCGTCGACATCGCCCTGGCTCCGCGGGACGACGCACCCCGCGTGGTCGACCTCCCGTGATCGTCGTCGACACGAACGTCGTCTCGGAGTTCATGCGCGCCGAGCCCGACCCAACCGTCCTCGACTGGGCTCTCGGCTTCGACGCCGGCGAGTTGTCGATCACCGCGATCACCGTCCAGGAGATCGAGTTCGGCGTACGCCGACTGCCGGCGGGGCGTCGACGCAGCGCGCTGCTGAAGGCGTGGGGATCGACGCTCGAGGCGTTCGCGGGCTCCGTTCTCACGTACGACGAACCCGCGGCGCGTGCGGCTGCTCAGGTGTTGGTCGAGGTGAACGCGGTTGGGCGTCCGGTGTCGTTGGCCGATGCGCAGATCGCCGGGATCTGCGTGGCCGGCGGGCACCAGCTCGCCACGCGCAATGTGTCGGACTTCGAGGCAGTGGCTGACCTTGTCGTGGTGAACCCGTTCGGCTGACCGGCACTGACTACCCTGCAGCGCATGGAGTTCGACGAGTATCAGCGCGGGGCGCTTCGTACGGCGCGGGACAAGGACGCGAAGGACGAGTTCATGCACCTCGTGCTCGGCCTGGTCGGCGAGGCGGGTGAGGTCGCGGAGAAGGTGAAGAAGCTCGTCCGCGACCGGGACAGCGACGTCGCCGCGCTCGACCGCGACGACATGGCCGCCGAGTTGGGCGACGTGCTCTGGTACACCGCCGTGCTGGCGAACTTCCTCGACCTGTCGCTCGACGACATCGCCCAGCGCAACCTGGACAAGCTGGCCGACCGGCAGCGGCGGTCGGTGCTGGGTGGGTCGGGCGACAACCGCTGAGGTTCTTCGCCGGCTGGGCTGACTGGCCGGCTGAATGGTCGGCGGGCGTGACCGAGCGGCAGCTCAGAGTGATGCAGAGCGCGCGTTAGCAGGCGCGCTCCGCATCACCGGAAGCCACCGAACCGCGGTCCGCATCACCGGGAACGACGTACCGCGGGGTCCACACGTGACCACCGGCGCCCACCCGGGTCGTCGACGCACCGATGACCACCAGGCATTTCATGTCGACCACCGCCGGGTCGAACTCGCCCAGCGTGGTGACGGTCGTCGACTCCTCGGCGCGCCCGATGTCCCGGGCGATGACGACGAGGGTGGCCGGATCGCGTACGGCGAGCAGGGCGTCGCGGGCGGCGAACAGCTGGTCCGGACGGCTGCGGGAGCGCGGGTTGTAGAGCGCGATGACCAGGTCGGCGGCGGCCGCGGCGCGCAACCGGTCGGCGACGACCGACCACGGCTTGAGCCGATCGGACAGCGAGATGATCGCGAAGTCGGCGCCGAGCGGGGCGCCGACGGCAGCGGCGGCGGCCTGCGCGGCCGAGACGCCCGGGTGGACGCTCACCGGCACGTCCGCGAAACCGTCCTCGACCGCCTCGAAGACGGCCGAGGCCATTCCGAAGACGCCCGCGTCGCCACCGGAGACCACCGCGACGTCGTCGCCGGCTCGGGCCAGCTCCAGCGCGTGCCGCGCGCGGTCGACCTCGACGGTGTTGCCGCTCGCGTGGCGGGTCAGGCCCGCGCGCTGCGGCACCCGGTCGACGTACGGCGCGTACCCGACGACGTGGTCGACGCGGGCGAGGATGTCGCGCACCTCGGGGGTCAGCCAGCGGTCCGGGCCGGGGCCGAGCCCGACGACGTGCACGGTTCCACGTGAATCATCCTGGGCGACAACGGGTTCCGGAGTGGCTCGACCAGCGGAGTCGGCCCGCCGGTCGAGTCCGGGCACCACGATCAACGACATGTACGGCACCGACCCGGGGTCGACGTCGGCCACCGGCAACACCCGCTCGCCGTCGCGCGAGGCGCGTTCGACGTACACCGCGCGGTCGAGCATTCCGGCCTGGCGTAGCGCCTCGCGGACCCCGGCGAACGTACGACCCAACTTCATGATCACCGCGGCGTCGGTGTCGGCCAACCGGCGGGCCAGCTCCGGGACCGGCAGCGTTCCGGGGAGCACGGTGACGACGTCCTCGTGACGCGAAAGCGTCTGCGCGGCAGCGGCGGTCGCGGCACTGAACGCCGGTACTCCGGGGACGACCTCGGTCGGGAACCGTCGGGAGAGCCGGTCGTGCAGGTACATGAACGAGCCGTAGAACATCGGGTCGCCCTCGGCCAGGACGACCACCGACCGGCCGGCGTCCAGGTGGACCGCGAGCCGATCGGCGCACTCGTCGTAGAACTCGGCCAGCTGCGCGTGGTAGCCACCCGGGTGGTCGGTGGCGCCGGTGGTGACCGGGTAGCGCAGCTCCTCCTCGATCGCGGTCGGCGGGATCAGGTCGGCCGCGATGGCGCGGGCGATCGAGCTGCGGCCGGTGCCGGCGTGGAAGGCGACCACGTCGGCCCCCGCGATCAGACGGGCCGCCTTGCGGGTGATCAGGTCGGGGTCGCCGGGGCCTACGCCGACGCCGTACAGGGTTGCGGGCATCAGATCTCCGATCGCGAGGCGAGGGCGTTGACCGCGGCAGCCGCCATGGCCGAGCCGCCGCGGTGGCCGTGGACGGTGAGCCAGGGGACGACGTGGCCGTCGGCCAGGCGGTGTTCGGCCAGGGCGACCTTGGACTCCGCCGAGCCGACGAAGCCGACCGGTATACCGATGATCGCCGCCGGGCGTGGTCCGCCGTCGTGCATCCACTCCAGCAGGTGGAAGAGGGCGGTCGGCGCGTTGCCGATGGCGACGACGGCGCCCTCCAACTGTTCTCCCCAGAGGGATACAGCCGCCGCGGCGCGGGTGGTGGACCACTGTGTCGCCAACGCCGGCACACCCGGGTCGCGCAGGGTGCAGACGACCGGGTTGTCGGCAGGTAGGCGGGTGCGGGTCACGCCCGAAGCGAGCATCACCGAATCGGTGAAAACCGTTGCGCCACTGGCCAATGCGTCGCGGGCAGCAGTCACCACGGACTCGTGGGCGGCGACCGAGCCGACCAGGTCGGGGTCGCCCGCCGCGTGGACGACCCGCGCCGCGACGGGCTCCAGATCGGGCGCGAAGCCGGACAGATCGGTGCGCTCGCGGATCATCGCGAACGACTTCCGGTAGATCTCGGCGCCGTCCGTCAGGTAGTCGTAGCGACGGGTCGGGGGATTCATGCCTGGCTCCGGAGGTCGGTGGAACTGTCATTGGTGATGAAACCCGCTGGAACGAAAGGGGTTTCCAGGGCGACCGAGCGCCACGGGGTGACTCTCACGTCTGGGACGAGGTCGGCCAGGGTGCGCGCCAGAGCCGTGGTCAGCAGGCCGGACGGGACCTCGGCGACCAGGGTGTCGCCGTACCGCCCGGGGTGAATCGGACTGCCGACCGGGCGGGGCGTCGGGCTGAGCCCGGCGAAGATCGGATGGTCCGCCGGGAGATCGCGTACGTTCCACTGCCGCTCGTCCCCCCGTGTGCGTAGGAAGGTGCGTGCCCGGTCCAGTAGCGCCTCGACCGCGTCGGTCCGGGCGCAGGCGATCGAGTGGTTCCCGACGTGCAGCGTCCCGGAGCGGACGTCGTACGCAAGGTCCCACGGGGTCGCGAGAACCGACCCGGTTTCGGCCAGGGCGAAGAGCCAGCGGCCGGACAGCCCGGCCAGTTCCGGGTCGGCGCACAGCCGTGCATCGAGGTCTTCGACCAGCGGACGCAGCGTCGGTGCGAGCGGGTCGGCGACGATGTTGCGCACTCGCTCGTGGCTCGCCGACGGCACGATCCCAGTCGCCTCGATCGCGCGAATCAGGTTCTCCGGCAAAGGATTCGGCAATTCACGCAACTGCAGATTGCCCCGCGAGGTCAGCAGCACGGTCGATGCGCCGAACTCGGCCGCGATCTCGGCCAACCGGACCAAGGTCTCGGTGGCGACGTACCCACCCGGGACCCGCAAGCGGACGATCGCGCCGTCCGCGGCGACGTACGGCCGCAGCAACCCGGGGCAGCGATCGCCGCCGGTCCGGGCGGCGAACGGACGCGCGGCGGGAGGCGGATCGATCACGCGGCGAGGATACGCAGCGCCGCCGGGGAACCCCGGAAAGTGGTCGCTATAGCGCCCGGATCGCAT
>JASLFY010000326.1 GCA_030150425.1 Yimella sp.
GTTCTCCGGTGAGACCGAGCGGTTCGTCTACAGCCGGTACGGCAACCCGACCGTCGCGATGTTCGAGGAGCGGTTGCGGCTGCTCGAGGGCGCTGAGGGTTGTTACGCGACGGCGTCCGGCATGGGCGCGGTGTTCACCGCGTTGGCCGCATTGCTCGGCAAGGGCGACCGGGTCGTCGCCGCCCGCGGCTTGTTCGGGTCGTGCTTCGTGATCCTCGACGAGATCCTGCCGCGGTGGGGCGTCGAGACGGTCTTCGTCGACGGCCCCGACCTGGCGCAGTGGGAGAAGGCCCTGTCGGAGCCGACCACCGCGGTCTTCTTCGAGACGCCGAGCAACCCGATGCAGGAACTCGTCGACATCGCGGCCGTCTCCGAGCTCGCCCACCGCGCGGGTGCGCAGGTGGTCGTCGACAACGTGTTCGGCACCCCTGTCTTCAGTCGGCCGCTGGACCGCGGCGCCGACATCGTCGTCTACTCCGCGACCAAGCACATCGACGGTCAGGGGCGGGTGCTCGGCGGCGCGATCCTCGGTCCGAAGGACTACATCGACGGCCCGGTGCAGAACCTGATCCGCCACACCGGCCCCTCCATGTCGCCGTTCAACGCGTGGGTGCTGACCAAGGGGCTGGAGACCATGCGGCTGCGCGTCGAGCAGATGTCCCGTTCCGCGCTCGAGGTGGCTCGGGCGTTGTCCGGACATACTGCGGTCCGCCAGGTCTGGTACCCGTTCCTGGAATCGCACCCGCAGCACGACCTGGCGACCCGGCAGATGACCGGCGGCGGGACCGTCGTCACGTTCGAACTCGCCGGCGGCAAGGCCGAGGCGTTCAAACTGATGAACGCGCTGCGGATCGTCGACATCTCGAACAACCTGGGCGACTCCAAGTCGCTGATCACCCACCCGGCGACCACCACCCACCGACGGATGGGGGAGGAGGCGCGCCTCGCGGTCGGCATCACCGACGGGGTGCTGCGCATCTCCTGCGGTCTGGAGGACACCGCCGACCTGGTGGCCGACCTGCAGCAGGCGCTCGCCGCGGCAGGCTGACGCGCACTTCGCGTCGACGACGCGCACCGTACGCAACTGCGCGCACCTCGTACGGTGCGCGCAGTGTCACAACGTGCGCGTGAGGCCCTACTCCCGGGCCGCGGGTGCAGAATCGGAGGCATGCCACACATCGCGATCGAGCGTTGGATCGGCAACGCCGACGATGCCGACCCCGGCCGGAATCTCTTGGTCCTGCCCGGGATGAAGTACCCGATCGGCATGCCGCTGCTGTTTCTTCCGGCTCTGGCGCTTCGCGAAGCAGGTTGGACGGTGTGGCACGCGACATGGGACATGACCGACATCGCCGGAGACGACATCGCCCTTCGGGAGGCGGTCAACGAGGTTGCCGGCGAAATGTTGGAGCGGGTCGACGGCCACGCCGTGTTCCTCGGAAAGTCACTCGGCACGATCGCGATGCAGACCGCCGTACGGTCGAAGGTGCCGGCCGTCTGGCTCACGCCGCTGTTGAGTGACGGCCTGTTCACCGACGGTGGGCAGGCGCTGTTGGTCGGTGGCACCGCAGACCCGACGTGGGACTCGGCTGCTGCGCGCGCGATGGACGCGGCTGTGCTGGAGATCCCGGACGGCGACCACATGCTGTACGCAGGGGACTGGCACAGATACGTGCGCGACCTGGAAACCGTCAGCGAGGCGGTCGTCTCGTTCATCGTCCGCGTCGCCGACTGACGCGCACCTCGCACCGACGAGGCGCACCGTACACAACTGCGCACACCTCGTACGGTGCGCGCAGTGTCACAACGTGCGCGCGAGCATCAGTGGGCGGCTGACCGGACGTACGCCACCAGCGGGGCGAGGTCCTCGACCTGCTCGGCCTCGTCCAGGGCCCGGCGGAGCGCTGCGTCGTGGGTCGGGCGGGCTTTCTTCAGCAGCGCGATACCGGCCGGGGTGACGTCGGTGTAGATGCCGCGGCGGTCGGTCGGGCAGAGGTAGCGGGTGAGCAGATCGCGGTTCTCCAACCGGGTCACCAACCGGGTGGTGGCGCTCTGGCTCAACACCACCGCGTCGGCAACCTGCCCCATCTGGAGGTGGCCGCCCTCGTCGTTGTTCTGCCGGCTCAGCACGTCGAGCAGCGAGAACTCGCGCACCGACAGGTCATGGTCGCGCTGCAGGTCACGCTCGATGGTCGACTCGATGCGCCCGTGCAGCGCCGCCAGCGCCGACCAGCTGTGGGCGAGCGCGGTGAGGTGGGGATCCGTGGCAACCATGGAGCCATCGTACGCCGTTAGTGATCGACCGCATACATCCCGCGTTTGCAAATAACGCGCGCGTGCAACTAACGTCGTTTGCATGAGTTCAGACGTGTTGACCCGCCCCGTGGCCCGGACCACCCGCATTCCGGTGGCCGTGACCGCACTGTCGATCGGCGCCTTCGGCATCGGAGCCACCGAGTTCACCCCGATCGGCCTCCTGCCGCAGATCGCCGACGGCACCGGCGTGAGCGTGCCCACCGCCGGTTGGGCGGTCACCGGCTACGCCCTCGGCGTGATGCTGGGCGCGCCGATCATGACGATCCTCGGCGTGCGCTTCGACCGGCGTCACACCCTCGCCGGCCTGATGGGCCTGTTCGTGCTCGGCAACCTGCTCAGCGCCGTGGCACCCACCTTCGGGGTGTTGCTGGCGGGCCGCCTCGTCGCCTCGCTCACCCACGGCGCCTTCTTCGGAATCGGCAGCGTGGTGGCCGCGCAGCTGGCCGGCCCGGGACGGGCGGCCGGCGCGATCGCCCGGATGTTCACCGGACTGACGATCGCGAACGTGCTCGGCGTCCCGGCCGGGACCTGGATCGGCCAACATTTCGGCTGGCACGCCACCTTCGGCGTGATCGCCGCGATCGGACTGGTGGCCATCGCCGCGGTGCTGACGATGGTGCCGTCGCTGCCGAGCCACGACCGCGTCGACGTACGGTCCGAGGTGCGCGCCCTGCGCAACGTCCAGGTGGTCCTGGCGATGGTGATGACCGTCGTCGGCTTCGGCGCGGTGTTCGCGGCGATCACCTACGTCGCGCCGTTGGTCGTCCACGTCTCCGGCTTCGCCGAGAGCGACGTGGCCTGGTTGATGGTGGTGTTCGGTCTGGGCCTGGTGGCCGGCAACTCGATCGGCGGAAAGCTGGCCGACAAGCACCTCATGCCGCTGCTGTTCGGCGCCTTCGGTCTGCTCGCCGCCGTGAGCCTCGGGTTCTCCCTTGTCGCGCACTCGAAGCCGCTGACCGTCGTCGGGATCTTCGCCGTCGGCGCCCTCGGCTTCGCGACCGTCCCGCCGCTGCAGAAGCGGGTCCTGGACGTCGCCACCGGCGCTCCGAACCTCGCCTCCGCCGTCAACATCGGCGCCTTCAACCTGGGCAACGCGATCGCGGCGTGGCTCGGCGGCGCCGTCATCTCCGCGGGTCTCGGCTGGACCGCACCGTTGTGGGTCGGCGCGCTGCTGGCGGCGACGGCGCTCGCGGTCGCCGTGGTCTCGGCCCGCCTCGACTGACCTCCCGCAGGATCAGATCGCGAGGCTGGCCGCGACCACGCAGCCGACGGCCACCAGCGCGCTCTGCCAGGTGTACGTCCACAGCGGGATCTCGCTGTCCGCGCGCCGGCAGCGGTCGCGCCACAGCAGGGTGGCCACCGATCCCCAGATGGTCACGATCGGGCCCGCGTTGACCCCGACGAGGACCGCGGCGTACCGGTGGACCGACCCGGCGACCGGCTCCATCGCGAGGTACGCCGGCAGGTTGTTGCCGAGGTTCGCCAGCCCCGCGGAGGTCGCGGCCAGGCGGAGCAGATCGATCGCGCCGTCGCCCGCCCCACCGATCCGGCGCAGCAGGTCGGTCAGGCCGTGGTGTCCCGCCACGTCGACCACGACGAAGAGCACGACGACGGCCACCACGGTCGTCCAGGGCAACTGCAACTCCCGCAGCCCGGACCGGTCGCGCCAGGCGAGGACGACCAGCAGCACCACCGCGGCGGCGGCGGCCGGATAGACCGGGGTGATCCCGGCGACGAACAGGGGGGCCAACGCGACGCAGACGACCGCCGAGGTGATCAACAGGACACGGTCGTGCGGGTGGGCCGGGTCCGTCGCGGTGAAACGTCCGCGCAGCGCCTTGCGGTGCAGCAGTCCGGCGACCACGGTGGTGGCGACGATGCAGGCCAGTGCCGGTCGCCACATCTCACCGAGGTACGACGGGTGCCCCGGCAGCCGGGAGAACTGGTGCAGGGCGAGCAGGTTGGTCAGGTTCGACACCGGCAGCAGCAGTGAAGCGGTGTTCGCCAGCCACACGGTGGTGAGCGCGAAGACGGTGCGGTCCACGTCCGCGCGCCGGGCGATCGCC
>JASLFY010000362.1 GCA_030150425.1 Yimella sp.
CTCGATGATCCGTACGGACCGGTCGAGCCACGTCCGGTCACCGGTGACGTCCGCCGCGGCGAGGTAGGCCTCGACGGTGTGCATGTTCGCGTTGATCCCGCGGTCGTCGTCGAGCTCGGTGAAATCGCGGTTCCACTCCTCCCCCGCCATGCCGGCGGTGTCGTCCCAGAAGTGTCGCTCGCTGATCTCCAGCGCCGACCGCAGCAGGTCCGCGGCGCCCGGCCGACCGGCCGTGGTCGCGCTCGCCGCGGCGAGGATCAAGAGGGCGTGCGGGTATGCGGCCTTGGTGGTCGAGGTCGGGCTGCCGTCGCGCTGCACCTCCGCGAACCAGCCGCCGTGGTCGGGGTCGGCGAACAGGTCACGGATCGCGGCGACACCGTGGTCGGCGATCGCGCCGCAGCCGGGACGGCCCAGCAGGTGACCGAGCGAGTAGACGTGGGTCATCCGGCAGGCGATCCACAGCTCCAGCGGCCCGTCGACCGGCTCGCCGCCGTCGTTCTGGCGGGCGAATCCGCCGGTCGGCAGGACCGAGCGGCGACCGAACTCCAGCAACCGGTCGGTCTCGGCCTCGAGCCATCGCGCGTGTCGTGCCGATCCGAGCCAGTTGTTCCGATTCACCAGGTCCGTCGCGTTCATCCGCCCAGTCTCCCCGACCGGCCCCCTCAGCGAGATAACTGGTCGGGTCCGAGGTAACGCTGAATTCGGAGTTACCTCGGACCGGACCAGTTGTCTCGGTGTCCAGCTCAGCGACGTACGGACCGAGCGCGCAGCGGCAGCCAGACGACCAGGCCCATGATCAGCATCGCGATCGGCACGTGGATGGCCGTCAGCATGTCCTTGCTCTCGTCGCGGATCAGCCCGCCGAGGTAGGCCTCCACCACCAGCAGCACGGTCAGCGCACCGGCTCCGATCCACAGCTCGCGGTGGCCGCGCAGCTTCAGCAGCGCCCAGACCGTGCCGACGAACGCCAGCACGATCGCCAGGTCGGCGCCGCGGGCGTGCACGTCCATCCATCCGTCGGCCGTGGCCCCGTCACCTCCGTGTCCGAGGAAGAGGCCGGCCCACAGTCCTTGGAGCAGGACGACGAGGGCGACGACACCGAGCAGGGCTGAGTAGATCTTGTGCGGCATGCTCCGACCCTCCCGGCGCAACTTCTGAAACGCCTCTGTACGCCCTGCAGGTTCCGCCCGCGCCCGCCCGGCTGTCGGCGTACGCGGCTACCGTCACCTGCATGTCCCTCTCACGCACCGACCCCGTCACCCCGGACGGCCGCCCGCTGCGGGTACTGGTGGTCGAGGACGAAGCCGGCCTCGCCGAGGCGCTGGTCAGCGCCTTCGACTTCCGCGGGTGGACCGCGGCCTCCGTCGGCACCGCGGCGCAGGCCACCGCGGAGGTCCGGTTGCGCGCGCCCGACCTGGTGGTCCTCGACGTGATGCTGCCCGACGGCAACGGTTTCGACCTGTTGGGCGAGCTGCGGGCCCGCAACCCGCAGCTGCCGGTGCTCTTCCTGACCGCACGCGACGCACCGGAGGACCGGATCCGCGGCATCGACATCGGTGGCGACGACTACATCACCAAGCCGTTCGACCTGTCCGAGGTCCTGTCCCGGGCGCAGGGGCTGATGCGCCGGGCGGGCCTGCTGCGCCAACAACGGGGCAACGAGCTGCGGGTCGCCGACCTCGTGATCGACGTCGACGCCCACGAGGTGCGCCGCGCCGGCGAACTGATCACCCTCACCGCCACCGAGTTCGCGCTGCTGCGCTACTTCGCCGGCCACCAGCGGCGGGTGCTGTCCAAGGAGGAGCTGTTGCGGAAGGTGTGGGGCGAGGACTTCGACGGCACCCCCCACGTCGTCGAGCTCTACGTCAGTTACCTGCGCAAGAAGATCGACACCGACGCCCACGAGCCGCTGCTGCACACCGTGCGCGGCGCGGGCTACGTGCTGCGGCCGCCGCTGACATGAGGTTCGTGCCGCGCACCCTCACCTCCCGGCTCGCGCTGCTGCTGGCCACGTTGGCCCTGGCGGCCGGCACCATCGCCGGCGTCGCCGCCACGGTCGGCATCCACACCTTCCTGATGAACCAGCTCGACAGCGAGCTCCACCAGGCCGCGGCGCGCAACGTCCTGCTGAAGGCGCCGGGCCACGACACCGACCACGACGCCGACAACCTGAGCCGCAACGACAGCGGGCTCCCGCCGGGCACCATCACCGGCCACGTCAGCGGCGGCAAGCTCACCGACCTCGTGGTCGCCGCGGACCTCGACGGCGACCACCGCCCCACCGCGCAGGACCGCGCCGCCGTGCAACGCGTGGTCACGACGCGCGCGCCGGTCACCGTTCACCTGAGCTCCCTGGGCGACTACCGCGTGCTCACCTCGCCCACCCCGCAGGGCGACACCCTCGTCACCGGGGTGCCCCAGGCCCGCGTCGACCACATGATCCGCGACCTCATCGTGCTGGAGGTGGTCGTCCTCGGCGCGGCGGTGCTGCTGATCGCGGCGGTGGGCGCGATCGCCGTACGTCGCTCCATGCGGCCGCTGCACCACCTCGCCGCCGTCGCCCGCCGGGTGACCCAGTTGCCGCTGGACTCCGGTCAGTCCCGGATCGACGTACGCGCGGAGGAGTTGACGGAGCCCACCGAGGTCGCGCAGGTCGGCCACGCCATGAACGCGATGCTCGGCCACGTGGATCTGGCTCTCGCACAACGGGACCAGAGCGAACAGCGGCTGCGTGACTTCGCCGCCGACGCGGGCCACGAGCTGCGGACCCCGCTGGCGGTGGCGCGCAGCCACGCCGAGTTGCTGCAGGGCTACAGCGCGTCGACCGAGCTGCCGCCGCAGGTGCGCCGCTCGCTGCAGCGGATCAGCGACGAGACCGGCCGGATGGCGCAGATCGTGAACGACCTGCTGCTGCTCGCCCGGCTCGACCGGGCCGGGTCGGACCACCGCGAACCGGTCGACCTCACCCGGCTACTGCTCGACGCCGTCGACGATGCGCGGGTCGCCGCGCCCGATCACCGGTGGCTGCTGAGCGTGCCCGAGGCGCCCGTCGTGGTCACCGGCGAACC
>JASLFY010000008.1 GCA_030150425.1 Yimella sp.
TCACCGGTCGCGTCGGCGAACTGGTTCACCGCCTCCAGACTCACTTCGTGCCATTCGCTGAAGCCGAGGTCGTCGCCGACCGCGGCCTGTAGTTCCTCGATCCCGTTGAACGTCCGCATCATCAGTCCTGCGGTCCGCCGGCGACGTAGATGACCTGGCCGCTGACGAAGCCGGCACCCTCGCTGACCAGGAACGACGCGGTGTTCGCGATGTCCTCCGGGCGGCCGACGCGGGCCACCGGGATCTGCGTGGCGGCGGCCTTCTGGAACTCTTCGAAGTCCATCCCGACGCGCTCGGCGGTCGCCGCGGTCATGTCGGTGACGATGAAGCCCGGGGCGATCGCGTTCGCGGTGACGCCGAACTTGCCCAGCTCGATCGCGAGGGTCTTGGTGAAGCCCTGCAGGCCCGCCTTCGCGGCCGAGTAGTTGACCTGACCGCGGTTACCCTGCGCCGAGGTCGAGGAGAGGTTCACGATCCGGCCGTACTTCTCCTTGGTCATGTACGCCTGGACCGCGCGGGTCATCAGGAACGAGCCCCGCAGGTGGACGTTGATGACGGTGTCCCAGTCGTCCGCGGTCATCTTGAAGATGAGGTTGTCGCGCAGCACGCCGGCGTTGTTGACCAGGACGGTCGGGGCGCCGAGCTCGTTCGCGACCCGCTCGACGGCGGCGTTCACGGCGTCCTCGTTCGAGACGTCGCAGCCGACGCCGAGGCCCTTGCCACCGGCGGCGGTGATCCGCTCGACGACCTGCTGGCAGGCGCTCTCGTCGAGGTCGAGCACGGCGACCTGGAAGCCGTCCTGCGCGAGGCGCTCGGCGATGGCGGCACCGATGCCGCGCGCGGCTCCGGTCACGATGGCGGTACGGGTTTCGCTCACTGATCTCTCCTTCGTACGGATGCTGGTTCGAGGCTAGATGCACGACAGCGGTAGTAATGCGATAGGGCTGCTATAACCCTCGAAACGCATTACTACCGCTGTAGTGGCGGGAGGCTGCCGGCGTTCTCAGAGACCGAGGTCGCGACCGATGAGTTCCTTCATGATCTCGTTCGTGCCGGCCCAGATCTTGTGGACGCGGGCGTCGCGCCAGGCGCGGGCCACGCGGTACTCGGTCATGAAGCCGTAGCCACCGTGCAGCTGTACGCACTCGTCCAGCACAGAGCACTGCACCTCGGCGGCCCACCACTTGGCCTTCGCCGCGTCGACCGCGGTCAGCTTGCCCTCGGCGTGGGCGGCGACGCAGTCGTCGACGTACGCCTCGGTGACCTCGACCTTGGTGACCATCTCGGCCAGCTTGAACTTGTTGTGCTGGAAGGTGCCGATCGGGGCGCCGAACGCCTTGCGCTCCTGGGTGTACTCGAGGGTCTCCTCGAGGATCTGGCGCGCGTTGGCGATGTTCGCGATCGCGTTGCCGAGGCGCTCCTGCGGCAGCTTCTGCATCATCGAGATGAAGCCCATGCCCTCCGGGCCGAGCAGGCGGTCACCCGGAACGCGGACGTTCTCGAAGAAGAGCTCGCAGGTGTCGGACTCGAGCTGGCCGATCTTGTCCAGCTTGTTGCCCTTGCTGAAGCCCTCGTCCTCCTTCTCCAGAACGAACAGCGAGATGCCCTTGGCGCCCTTGGTCGGGTCGGTGCGGACCGCGACGACGGCCAGGTCGCACTGGTGGCCGTTGGTGATGAAGGTCTTCGAGCCGTTGATGATCCAGTCGTCACCGTCGCGTACGGCAGAGGTCTTCAACGCCGCGAGGTCCGAACCGCCGGACGGCTCGGTCATGCCGATCGACAGGATCTTCTCGCCGGAGACGACGCCCGGCAGCCAGCGCTGCTTCTGCTCCTCGGTGCCCAAAGCGACGATGTACGGCGCGGTGATGTCGGAGTGGATGCCGAAGCACGACGCGGTCGCGGCGTTGAACTTCGACAGCTCCTCGGCGAGGACCGCGTTGAAGCGGTAGTCCTCGATGCCGGCGCCGCCGTACTCCTCCGGAACGGTGAGGCTGAAGAAGCCCTGCTTGCCGGCCTCGAGCCAGATGTCGCGCGGGATGACGTGCTGCTCGAGCATCTCCTCGGTGCGCGGCTTGAGGGTGCGTTCGACGAATTCGCGGACCGAGGCCCGGAACGACTCGTGGTCCTCGGTGTAGATGTTGCGGGGCATGCGGCGGCCTTCCGTTGAGTGGGGCGTTCTTACTCCATGGTAGGCGTCGATGTACCGGTGAGTAACCCCCACCCTGGCGCCCTCGGAATGGGAGACTGCAGGCACGAATCGTGGAAGGGGAGGCCTCATGGTCTGGGTCTGGTTGGCAATTCCGGTGGTGGCGCTGGTCGCCTTCGTGCTGGTCGTCGCGCGCCGCGGCGGCGGGCGTACGGAGGGTGCCGGCTTCGAGGGCGACAGGAACCTGCAGGAGGCGCGGTTCCGTCAGGAGACGCGCCCCGGGTTCGGCGGGAACTACGGCGGCGGGGCCGGCTGACCGCAAACGCTGCACATGCGAACAGGCGCTACACGTGTACGTGTAGCGCCTGTTCGCATCCGTAGCGTTTGCGGGAGGGTCAGGCCGAGGCGGCCGCCTTCACCTTGCGCCGGTACGCGTGCAGCAACGGCTCGGTGTAGCCGCTGGGCGACTTGGTGCCCTGCAGGATCAGGTCGCGCGCCGCGCACCACGCGTACGACTGCTCGAAGTCCGGTGCCATCGGCCGGTAGTCCGGGTCGCCGGCGTTCTGGCGGTCGACGACCGGCGCCATCCGCTTGAGCGCGTCGACCACGAAGTCGGCGGAGACCACGTCGTGCTCGATCCAGTTGGCCAGCAGCTGGCTGGAGATCCGGCAGGTGGCGCGGTCCTCCATCAGGTCGACGTCGTTGATGTCCGGCACCTTCGAGCAGCCGACGCCGGCGTCGACCCAGCGCACGACGTAGCCCAGGATCGACTGGCAGGAGTTGTCGACCTCGGCCTTCTTGTCGGCGTCGCTCCAGTTCGCGTCGGTCGCGACCGGGACGTCGAGCAGCTCCGCCAGCGTCGCGCGCCGTCCGCCCTGCGCGATCTTCGCCTGCTCGGCGCGGGCGTCGACCTGGTGGTAGTGGGTGGCGTGCAGCGTGGCGCCGGTGGGCGAGGGCACCCACGCGGTGTTCGCTCCCGCCTTCGGGTGACCGATCTTCTGCTCCAGCATCTCGGCCATCAGTTCGGTCATCGCCCACATGCCCTTGCCGATCTGGGCGTGGCCGGGCAGGCCGAGCGCGATGCCGGTGTCGACGTTCCAGTCCTCGTACGCCGTCATCCAGGTCGAGCCCTTCATCTCCGCCTTGCGGATCATCGGGCCGGCCTGCATCGAGCTGTGGATCTCGTCGCCGGTGCGGTCCAGGAATCCGGTGTTGATGAAGATGACCCGGTCCGGGGCCTGCGCGATGCACGCACCGAGGTTGACCGTGGTGCGGCGCTCCTCGTCCATGATCCCGACCTTGAGGGTGAACTCCGGTAGCCCGAGCACCTTCTCGACCGCGGCGAACAGCTCGTCGGTGAACGCGACCTCGTCGGGGCCGTGCTGCTTGGGCTTGACGATGTAGACCGAGCCGGTGCGCGAGTTGCGCTTCTCGTTCTTCGGGTCGAGGCCCGGGATCGCGCACAGGCCGGTGACGAGGGCGTCCAGGATGCCCTCGGGCATCTCGTTGCCGTCGGCGTCGAGCACCGCCGGCGTCGTCATCAGGTGGCCGACGTTGCGGCACAGCATCAACACCCGGCCCGGCAGGCGCACCTCGTCACCACCGCGACCGGTCCACGTACGGTCCGGGTTGAGGGTGCGGGTGAAGGTCTTGTCGCCCTTCTTCATCTCCTCGCTGGCGGTGCCGTCGTTCAACAGCAGCCAGTTGCGGTAGCCGACGACCTTGTCCTCGCCGTCGACCGCGGCCACGGAGTCCTCGAAGTCCATGATCGCGGTGACCGCGGACTCGAGCACCACGTCCTTGACCCCGGCCTTGTCGGTCTGCCCGATCGGGGAGTTCGGGTCGATCTGGATCTCGAGGTGAAGTCCGTTGTGCACGAACAGGATTCCGGTGGGGGAGTCGGCGTCGCCGGAGAAGCCGAGGTACGCCGCGTCGTCGCGCAGGACGACGCTCTCGCCGGACTCCAGGGTCGCGGAGAAGCCGTCACCGGCGGCGTACGCGGTCACGTCGGCGTGCGAGCCCGACGCCAGCGGAATCGCCTGGTCGAGGAAGTCGCGGGCCCAGGCGATCACCTTGTCGCCGCGCACCCGGTTGTACGAGCTGCCCTTCTCGGCGCCGTCGTCCTCGCTGATCGCGTTGGTGCCGTAGAGCGCGTCGTACAGCGATCCCCAGCGGGCGTTCGCGGCGTTGATCGCGAACCGGCGGTTCAGCACCGGCACGACCAGCTGCGGGCCGGCGACCTGGCTGATCTCGGGGTCGACGTTCTGGGTGCGGACCTGCACGTCGGCCGACGGCTCGTCGACGAGGTAGCCGATCTCGCGCAGGAAGGCGGTGTAGGCCTCGGTCTCCGGCTTGCCCGGGTGGGCGCGGTAGTAGTCGTCGAGCTTGGTCTGCAGGTCGTCGCGGACGGCGAGCAGTTCCCGGTTGCGACCGGCGAAGTCGGTGAAGACCCGGGCGAACCCGGCCCAGTACGCGTCGCGGTCGACCTCCGTCCGCGGCAGTGCCTCGGTGTCGATGAAGTCGACGAGGGTCTTGTCCACCTGCAGGTCACCGATGGTGACCCGCTCGGTCCGCTGTTCGCTCGTGTGCTCGATCATGACGTCCTTCCGGTACGCGTTCGGTCGCGCCTCAGCCTTCCGCGTCTCCCGGGATGCACCAAACGGCTTCCACCTGTCGGAAGACGGGAATCGGATGTTCAGCTGGGCCTCACCCCGATGTTACTCACGGGTACGCCGCTTTGGGCAGGGTTCCACCATGGCAAATCCGAGTGGACCGAGCCGGCGCAGCATTC